>CAJXQV010000040.1 GCA_913058165.1 uncultured Chromatiales bacterium
ATACCGGAAGCGCCACGGCAACTCCGAGGTTTACCGCCAGATCGGTTTTGTAATGCATCGCATCGGCGGCAATTGCAACCGAACCGGTTTGCCTAACCACAAAGCGCTGGTAGGCGAGCAATGCCAAGGTAAGCAATACAGAAGCAAGCATGACAATAACGCCGATCGAGATTTCCTGCGGTGGACGCGGATCAATAAAACGTTTCACAGCTTCGTAACAAACAAATACGCCTGACCCGGCAATAATTAACGACTGCACGAACGCCGCGAGCCCTTCAGCCTTGCCGTGCCCGAAGCGATGTTCGCGATCTGCGGGAGCCAGCGCATACCACACAGCAAAGAAGGTGATTGCGGAGGCCAGCACATCCAACGTGGAGTCGACAAGCGAACTCAGTACCGATACCGATGATGTGGCCATCCACGCCCAGATCTTTGCAATCATTAGCGTTAATGCAACGCTCACCGACGCATAGGTGGCAGATCGGGTTAGTTGATTCTTCTTTTTGATATCGCTCATGGCACAGGGGGGAAGGCAGTTCCGGTGGCTTTTCAATGTGTAATGATAGCAATCATAGCGAATCGCCAGCATCGAAACCACGATGGCATCCTTTGGCCGTGAGTCGGTGCGTGCTGAGAAGATATGCAATCCTAAATAATTAAAACGGTTTTCCACTGCAGAATGCAGAATACTCGCCGCGCGTAGCGACTTAAATGAGAATCATTACCACCAGTTAGGCGCTGACCGGGCAGGAAGTACCCATCGCCCATCGGGGCGCAATCATCGGTGGATTCTGGTTTTGGTGCCGCGGGCGTGATGTTTTTTAACTCAGCCGGTGGGCACCTGTACGATGCAATTCATTCTTCAATACCATCTGTGCTGATTAGTGGAGTAAATTGTCTGCTGTTAGTGGTCGCAATATTGCTGCGGTGATCAGCATCAGAGAGTAAAACTATTTCAGGGGAAAGTTGATGGATCCGAAAGACATCATTGCTAACACAGGGAAAGCCATGGAGAGCAAAGTTGTGGCGGCTCTGGGTGCGACTCCGGCGACGGGATTTGATGATTTGCAGCAATTGCTTACCCTTAAAGGTGACAACACAGGCTATACACGGGTGTGGTATGCCGATCGGATTAAGAAAATTAGCAGCATGTCGATCGATATTATGCCGGGCAAGGCCCGTTACTTTAATTTGCAGATCATCCCAAATGATAATTTGCGAGTTCCACGTTTTGTATTTGAAGGCCTGGTGATGGGGCACTCGAGTCAGGTGTCTGTCGATCTGTATCCTGATATGGATATGGTTACCAATCTGGATTGGCTAACGTCTGCCTACGCCGGAGTAAACGCCTATTACGATGAACTTCGCAAGAGTGATGAGTTTCAACTGGGGGTATCCCGCTTGCCTCACATGCGAACATTTTGCTCGCCAGTATTTGCTCTAGCACCAGCCATGTCGATCGATACGGTGCCAGCCTTTGAAGAGGCTGCAGGTCGGTATTTCGACTTTTGGTTGGCGATGTTTGAGCAGGCGCAGGAATGTGATTCCGCAGAAGCTGCTGCCCGTGCGGAGCGCCGGAAGCTTATTTCCGATGCTACTATTGCGCTTGATCCCGATCGTAAGATGGTAGTCGGTGTTTACGGTGAAGAACTTACCCAGCGGATTGAAACCGCGGCGATGTATTAGTTTGCTGCCCTCAGTTTAAGCATTGGCAGCAGGCCTGGCGGTTACTTCAGTGTACCAGCGCTGCAATGCAGGTCGGGTAGCGTAGGCATGGGTTTCAACCCAGTCGGCGAACTCGGTTGCGGCCATTAAAGTGATATCGGCAAAGCTGAAGTTATCGCCGGCAAGATAAGCATTGCTGGCAAGCTGCTGCTCAATCCTGTCAAAAAACTGAATGACTCGAACTTCCCCACGTTGAACCAATGCCGGGATTTGCTCAGTCGGTGCCGGCCCGGGCAAAGCGTGACCGCGAAAGCCGGGTGATACGTTGCGTAATACTTCGGCCGCAGCATCAATACCCTGTTCGGCAATGTTGTTCCACATGATGACCTTGGCTTTCTCTATCGGACTGCTGCCGAGTAATGCGGGCTCAGGGTGCAGTGTTTCAAGGTAGTGGCATATCGCGAGGGACTCGCTAATGTAAGTGCCGTCATCGGTTTCCAGTACGGGCAGAGTAGCGCCAGGGTTAATTTGACGAAACTCAGGAGACAGTTGCTGCATCCGCATCAGGTCCACTTTGATCAGTGGAATCTCCAAGCCTTTCTCAGCAATAAAAACCCTTACCCTGCGGGGGTTTGGCGCACGATTGTAATCAAATAAACGCATAGTATTTTTATCTTTTATTAGTGTTACCAGCCAATAATGCGGCCGTCATGACCTCGGAATGAACCGCTGTCTTCGAGAGTTAGTGCTTCAATCATAGGGCGAAGTAATGAGATGCTTTCTTCGATTTCGACCATCGCATAACCGAAGGCATCCATACGGGTTTTAACATAGCCGGGGCAGAATAAACCGACAATCACGCCTTTCGGCTTTAGTTCTCTGGCAGCAATGGTCATGGCTCTGTTCAATGCGGTTTTGCTGCTGGCATAGGCAACGCCTGGAATATTCATTTCAGAAATTGAGCCGACAGAACTTGATATGCAGATGATCTTTTTCTGGTTGCTTGCGGCGACATTACCCATGAAGGTTTCAGTCAGCTTCATCGGGGCATAGCAATTTACTCGCATGACATCTTCCCAGATGTCATATTCCATTTGCCCGAAATGTTGGCGGGCAATGTTCTCATCAATAGGTATTGGTCCGATGATGCCGGCGTTGTTTAGCAGGATATCAATTGGGGTATCTTTGTATTTAACACCCAGTTGATCAATTGCAGCGAAGTCGGCAACGTCCAGTTTTTCTACAATGATATTGCTGTTGCCCGCCGCTAGTGTATTCAACTCATCTGCAGATTCAGGCGAGCGGCAACAGGCAATGATGTGCCAGCCTTCGGCGGCATACTGACGGGTGAACTCAAGTCCGAGCCCACGATTTGCTCCGGTGATGAGAATTTTCTGCATAACGAACCTCTATGAACTTTGAGTAGATACTGGCTTGACCAGGAAGAAGTAAAAGCCGAGCAGAATACTGATTATTGCTGATGTGACGATGGGTACATTGGGCCCGAATTGATACAGTGCTGTTCCACCAAACGGGCCAAATATCATGCCTAGCGTTGGTGCTGCCGTGAGCAGCCCACCTACCGCACCTTGTTCATTATCATTAACCGCCAAGCTTGCTCCGGAATTCAGTGTCGGCACAACCATGCTGAATGCAAACCCCATGCCACCGAATGCCAGATAGAACATCCAGGTACTGGTCGCCTGGGTTAGCAGTAACAGAACTAAGCCAAAGAGAATAAAGGCGATTCGTAAGATCACCGGTGGTGCCAGTTTGATCTTCTGCATCAACGAAACCAGCACAATAATATTCACCAGACCCATGCTCAGCAGTGACAGTCCGACAACATCAGTAATATCTTGCTTGTTGGTTAGTCCCAGCTGATCCTCCGCGAGCAATGGCACCAGCGGTTGAATGGCCGTAAAAATCATAAAACCCACAACCCAGCCCAGCAGGTACGGGAACACTCGCGGGTCAAACCAGCTGACCTTGATAATAACTTTGGGTTTGCCCGCGTCATCGCTGACGTGTTTTTTCGGTTCTTTAATAATTGTGGCGATACAAATTGCGGCAACTACCGCCAGTGCGGCAGCGATATACATGGGCGCCAATTGGCCGATTCGGGCAAATGCGACGCCGAATACCGGACCGATAATTGTGCCAAGGCCCGCCGTCATTCCGACTAAAGCCATGCCTTTGGTGCGGCCTGCTTTATCAGTAGTGTCTGCGATATAGGCGGTTGCCGCAGGTTGTATTGCGCTCGCGAGCGCACCATACGCCAGGCGTGCGCCAAGCAATACGAGAAAGAGGGGTGAGGCAAACAGCGCTGCTGTCGACGCCATAACACCCGACGAACTTTGCAGACTCGACGGTAAGCCAAAGGTGTTGACGATAGTTCCCTCAATGCCCAGTTGCACACCGTAAGCAAGCATCGCGTAGCCCGCGCTGTAGCCCAACAGGCCGATGATTAATACTGATTTTCGGCCGATAGATTCAGATTTTCGACCCCACCATGGTGCAGTTAATACGATGGCCACGTTGGAGGCTGAAATGAGGAAACCGTACTGCATTTCACTAATGCCGATTTCGCGAATTATGGGGCCGAGCACTACGTAGAGCAGCGATTGACCAATACCGTAAGTAATAAGTCCGAACAGCAGAACGGTCATGTCGATGCGTTTTGCTTTATCCGCAGGGGCGGTGCTGACGATAGGGTCAGAAATTTCTTCAGACAAGGTGATGCTCCGGTGGCTTACGCCGTTATTCGTACTTATAGGCTTGGGGCATTATATCGGGGTGAATCGGCAGCGTATACGCTTGGCGGACGAACAATCGGTTTGCTTTAAATGAGATACCAAGAATGAAGAAGAGCATGGGGCATTATCTGTGGGCTGAGCTCTGATTTGATTGAGTTACGGTTAGCTTGTTGTCATTGAATTGGGTGAAATATTGTATCTTTGTTTATTGGCTGAACTCTAACGTTACTGCTGTGCTTTTAAGGCAGCAATACGCACCTCAAGCGGCGGGTGGCTCGCAAACAGTGAGCCGAACTTCCCCGAAATACCAAAGCCGGCCATCTGATCGGGCAGTTCCGCAGCAGCAGCCTGCGCAGGGCCACCGAGTGCAGTCAGCGCGTTAATCATGTTCTGACGACCGGCGAGTGAGGCACCGCCGGCATCAGCATGGAACTCGCGACGACGTGAGAACCACATAACGATGATCGACGCGAGCACAGATAGAAATATCTGCGCAATGATGGAAGTCACGAAATAACCGATACCCAGTCCGCGTTTATTTTTAAGGATAACGCGGTCGACAAAAAAACCAACCAATCTCGCCAGGAACACGACAAAGGTATTAACCACACCTTGTATTAAAGCCATTGTGATCATATCGCCGTTCGCAACATGCGAGACCTCATGGCCGAGTACGGCTTTAATCTCAGCTTGCTTCATTCGTTGCAGTAGTCCGGTGCTGACCGCAATGAGAGCATTGTTCCTACTGGCGCCTGTCGCAAATGCGTTGGGCTCAGGTGAGTCGAAGATACCCACCTCGGGCATGCCGATCCCAGCCCGTTCGGCCTGAGTGCGCACTGTATCGATAAGAAAGCTTTCAGTCGAATTCGAAGGCTGCTCGATGATCCTCACACCCATGCTGCGTTTGGCCATCCATTTGGAAATAAACAGCGAAATAAACGAGCCTGAGAAACCGATAATCACAGACATTACCAGCAATGCTTGCAAGTTAATGTCGACACCGTTTTCGGCAAGGATTCCTTCGAAGCCAAGGAGACTGAAAACCAGAGAGATCACGACCATGATGGCAATGTTGGTTGCAAGGAACAGGCCTATTCGCAGCATTTTTATATTCCTGAAGACATTCAAATTAGATTTTAATTATTAATAGTCTCTGCGTGTTAGATATTACTGTTGGCTCATCCAGTTATCACGAATCTCGCCGGCATATGCCGGCCAAACACCATCAATATGGGTTATGTATTCAAGTGCTTTTTCAAGCTTGGCAATTCGGTGCGGTTGGCCCAGTAGCCAGGGGTGGATATTGAGTGCCAGTATCCGGCCACCCTGTGTATCTGCCTCTTTCCGCAGGAAGTCTGCAGCATCACAAACCTGTTCCACCCAGGCGTCTTCCGAATGCTTGTTGCCATTAATCACAAAGTGATCTTCAGTTTCGGTGGTAAGTGGCATTGCAGTGAGTTCGCCATTGCTGGTGCGAAACTGGTAGGGCATGTCATCATTAACCCAGTCACTGAAATATTCAATGCCATTTGCAGCCAGCAAGTCAGGAGTGTCATCGGATTCATTCTTGGCCGGCGATAGCCAGCCTTTGATATCCTGCCCGGTGAGCTTGCGTAGACTATCCAACGACTTTTTGATGAGTTCGTTCTCGGCGTCTTTGCCTAAGCCGTTCCAATGAATGGCATCCATATGATAACCATGGCAGCTGATTTCATCGCCACGTTCAACGATTCTGTGTAACAGATACGGATTTGTTTCGGCGAGGCGGGTATTCATCGCAAATGTTGGTTTGACGCCATACTGATCGAATGCTTTTAAAAAGCGATAGATGCCGACGCGATTGCCATACTGGCGCAGCGAGAAGTGACGTAGGTCTGGGTAGGGCATAGTCATGCCGCCCGGCACTTTGAACGGCTCACCCTTTTGATTAAGCGGGAAAAACTGCAGCGGTACATTAACCCACAGGGCGAGCTTCTTGCCTTCCGGCCACTGCACCTGCTTGCGGTCGCTGAGCATTGACCAATCATAGCGGTCGTGGTCCATACCATAGGACCGGTGCGGATAGTCAAAATACGATTTATCCAAAGCCATTATGCCGTCCTCTGTTTGCTTGAGATATCGGCTACTGATGCATCGTAGTAGTTGTCTAAGAAGAACTCGGCAATCTCACGGCCGGTGGTGACCCAAACGTCATCGTGACCGGTTATGTAGTCAAGCGCTTCTTCGAATGCTTTCATCCGATGCGGATAGCTCACCTGATAGTTGTGAGTTGGAATACACATGATCGTTCCGGACTCAGCGCCTTCGGCGTAAAGACGATCAAAGTTCTCTTTAATTTGTTGGCCGTAGCGCCGCGGCTCAATTTTGTTTACCACGTATGCGATGGTGTCATTCATTTCCAATGAATACGGAATCGACACAAACCTTTTCTTTGAACGCAGGTGGATGGGTGTCGGCTGATCATCGTGAAACAGATCGCAGGTATAGATGCCACCTTCATCGCCAAACAACTCAGTGCCCACTTCAGCAAATAGATCCAGTGTGTTATCAGAATGCGACAGTGCTGGTGCCAGATAGCCGGCGCATTTTTGTCCGGTGTGTTTGTAGATGGTCTCCATGGAGTCGCGAATCATGCCGCGCTCCTGATCTTCACTCATGCCATAGGTATAACGTGTGTTGTAGATACCATGGCTGAAGAACTCCCAATTGCGTTCTTTGCAGAGTTCAATGATTTCAGGGTGGTGATCGCAAAGCGCTGTAGACAATGAAATGGAGCCGCGGATGCCGTATTTCTCGAGCAATTCCATTTGTCGTATATGACCTACGCGATTGCCCCAGTCACGCACGGTATAGCCGGGCAGCGATGGGGTTGGTGTTGGCCATGGGGTTCGTTGGGCGTTTGCTGGTGGGTTCAGTTCGTAGAACTCAATGTTGGGTGCAACCCAGAAGGCTACTTTCGCGCCATTAGGCCATTCAATTTTGGGCCGATTTTCATACGGCCAATAGTCAAAATATCCGGGGTCTTCTTTCACCGCGATGCTCTCTCTTTTATTTATGTCCGTTGAGGGGGTTGATGAGGGCGCTTAGGCCTGTGAATCGAGCCAGTCAGTAACCTCGACCAGGTCAAGTACGTCACAGTATTTCAGCGAGAGATCGGTCAAGTTAGCGTAGTGGTAGCTCTCGTGTTTGTCAGCAACGCATTCTACCGGAACGATAGTGCGGTAACCACGTGACAATGAGTCAACACCGGTCGCGCGAATGCAGCCAGAGGTAGAGCCACCGGTCAGAATGACTGTGTCAGCCTGATGCCAAACTAAGAGTGATTGCAGTTGAGTTTCGAAAAATGCAGAGGGCATCTTTTTTAGGTAGATGACATCTTTCACACGATCAATTTCCAAGCGGTCATCAAACTCAGAGCGCTCAGAATCAAAGCCGATATTCTGCAAGCTGTCAGGAGTATCAGTACGGGTGCCCCAGACGCCGGCATCTTCACTCGATTCCATGTATGAAACATGCGTCCAAACCACAGGCCAACCTAAGGCACGAAACTTGCGTGCCAGAGTATTAATGTGCTCCATCTGGTTAGGGTCGGTTTCATAGGCAGTCTTAAACAGATCGGTGCGGGTGTAAGCTTTCTGCGGATCGATATTTACGAGAACAGCTTTTTTGCCGAAACCGAAGCGCTTACGAGCTGGGTTTGCCTGAACTTCGTAAAAGATTTCTTTTGCAGTTTTTGTTGTGGTTTCCATGGTTTAAGCGCTTCTATGATTGATTGCGTAAAATGCTAATTGGCTATTATGCCGTTTTCCCCGCCCGCAAAAAACAAAAAGGGTCGGGCTAAATGACCCGACCCTATGGGTAAGCATGAATGACACGCATCGTTGATTTATTTTGATGCTGTGTTTAGGGGCCGGAAGCTGATGCGATGGTATTACTTGGCCGCTGAATGCAGCGGAATAGGTGGCAGTACCCAGCTTTTTGACTTCCGCCTGGCAGGTGATGGAATTGCACAGGCAGCCTTGCCTTTTTGGGCTTCCAGTTTTGCACGGTCTATACGCCAGCCCCGACTTTCCCAATCAGTAAGATAACTGCGATAGGCCAAAATGGGTTTGTCGGCTTCAGTGAGTAGCTCTAGCGTCGAGCTATCTGGCGTCTCAGCAGGATCAAGCGATTCGATGATATTGACATCTTCATGCGCAATCTGCATGTTGATTTTAATCAAGTTCTCATCTTTTTCTGGTTCAAGCATCCAGTCCCGCATGTTGATAAAGAAGATCCGTGTTTTGTTGTAGCTAACAGGGGCTGTCTCTTATACACATCTCCGAGCCCACGAGACAAG
>CAJXQV010000041.1 GCA_913058165.1 uncultured Chromatiales bacterium
ATCTACACAGAGTAGATCGTCGGCAGCGTCAGATGTGTATAAGAGACAGGGACATATACGGCCCCAGTCAGGCGCGTATGCTCGGGTCTGCAGGTCAGCAGCCGGTGAGCAAGGACGGTAAGAACTTTGAACCGTTGGAATGCTATGGCATTAGCATGATTTCAGCCGGCAACCTGTTTGATGAGGAAGAGCCTGCTGTTTGGCGCGGCCCGATGGTCACTCAGGCGCTCACTCAACTTACTTTTCAGACACGCTGGCCGGATCTCGATTATCTGATCGTCGACATGCCCCCGGGTACCGGCGACATTCAGCTAACGCTGAGTCAGAAAATTCCGGTGGCGGGCGCGGTTATTGTGACTACGCCTCAGGATATTGCGCTGCTTGATGCGCGCAAGGGCTATAAGATGTTTGAAAAGGTGAATGTGCATGTGCTCGGCGTTGTCGAGAATATGAGTACTTTTATTTGCCCGCACTGCAATGAAGAGACGGCATTGTTTGGTGAGGGGGGCGGTGCCGATATGGCCACTAAGTACGATTTGCCATTGCTAGGGCAGTTACCCCTAAACGCTTCTATTCGTTTGCGGGCGGATGAGGGTAAACCGAGTGTGGTGGCCGATCCGGGCGGCCCTCCAGCTCTTGAATTCACTAATATTGCGCGAAACATGGCGGCAGCCTTGTCGCTGCGTAAAAAAGATTATAAAAAGGTATTTCCCAAGATCGTAGTTGAGTAGCACGGTCGGGCGGTCAAAAATTTAACGAGGAGCAGGCATGTCCATTAAAGCTGATCGCTGGATCAGGCGTATGTCAGAAGAACACAGCATGATAGAACCGTTTGAGCCGGGTCAGATCCGTCGCAACGAGACCGGGCCGATTATTTCCTATGGCACATCAAGCTACGGCTATGACGTGCGTTGTGCCGCTGACTTTAAAGTGTTTACCAATATTAACTCTGCTGTGGTTGATCCGAAGAACTTTGCTTCCGAAAGTTTCGTGAGTGTTGAAAGCGATGTTTGTGTTATACCACCGAACTCATTTGCACTGGCCCGCACCGTTGAGTATTTCCGTATTCCGCGCAGCGTACTAACAATTTGCTTGGGCAAGTCTACCTACGCCCGATGCGGAATTATCGTTAACGTCACGCCGCTCGAGCCTGAATGGGAAGGTCATGTGACCTTAGAATTTTCGAATACCACTACGTTGCCAGCAAAGATCTATGCCAATGAAGGCGTCGCTCAAATGCTGTTCTTTGAGTCGGATGAGATCTGTGAAGTGTCCTACGCTGATCGCGGTGGCAAATACCAAGGTCAGACTGGCGTTACTTTGCCTAAGGCGTAAGTCGCTTCAGAGCCAGTAGCTAGACAACAGTAAGGTCGCGCCTTTTTTACCGTTTTTTAACTGGATCACTTTTACCGCTTGGTAGGCTAGCTCGGGGGCATACCAGATGAAGGCTGACCGGCTCGACCCCGGCCGCTGGCGCAAATACTTGATGGCTTTAAAGGTTCCGGCCGGAGTTTTTACGGTGTCTTCACCCTGATAGATGAACTCATAGGTTTTGGCCGAGTTTCGATGAACCATAGTATAGGCGCTTGGCTGCTTACCAGCCTTCAAATCTAGCGTCACCTGTAAGTCTGCGCTCATGCGATCAAGCATGCCCGGTCTTAATTCAACGTCCGCAAGCTCTTCCTGATGGTTGCTGTGCGCGATGCCCGCATCCCAATCGAAACTGGCGTGGCTGTCTTCGAGTTTATCGCCGCTGCCAGAATTAAAATGGTACTCATCAACGCGGATTGTCTCTCCATCCATCGTAAACCGGCTGCTTTCAATGGCTGCGTTGGGCCGGATTAGACTGGCGAGTCCGGTTGCCTCAGTGCGACTGCTGAGCAGATACTGGCCGGCAATATCTGTGGTTTGCAGTTTGAGAACACCTTCGCCCGACAGGCCGTAGGCCTTGAGTTGATAGCGAAGCTCGAAGGGGCTCAGAGTCTTGGCTTTAAGTGCAGGCTGTGGGTCGATGTTTGCAGTAACTTTGGGCGCACTATCCGTACCCCCGGAGGCACTGACTGCCATGAGTAACACAGCTGCCAAGATATTCCGGATGGCCGGTCTATTTGCTTTCCTGTTCATATAGCACCTCAGGCGCTGCGAGCTCTTGGCCGTTGTTGTAGACAACGTTTTTTTCCAGTTTTAGTTGACCGCTGGTGAGCATCGCAATGGCCTGCGGGTAGATCAGGTATTCGCCAATGCGTACACGGTCGGCCAGTGAATCGGCTGTGTCACTAGGATGAATGGCTACTTGATACTGCAATATGGCGGGGCCAGCATCGAGTTTTGGAATGACAAAATGCACAGTGGTTCCATGCCATTGTTCACCGGCATCGATGGCGCGTTGGTAAGTGTTGAGGCCTGGGTATGCGGGCAGTAAAGAGGGGTGGATGTTAATCATGCGACCGTCATAGCGGTTGACCAGATCTCTGGCCAGAATCCGCATAAAGCCAGCGAGCACAATCAGGTCCGGATTAATCTGCTCCATAGCTGCGTAGAGCGCCTCATCGAAATCACTGCGTTTTGCAAATGAGCGATAGTCGACGGTAATTGCCGGTATGCCGGCATCAATCGCACGCTGCAGACCATAGGCCTCCGGGTTATCGCTTACGACTGCAACAATCTCCAGATCAGCAATCTGTGCATCAATAATGGCTTGCAGGTTGGTGCCGCTGCCCGACACCATGATAACCGAGCGCATCATGGTTTCAGATGCACGTCACCACTGCCATCGCTGATACTGCCGATAATTTTTGCCGATTCGCCGGCATCATTCAGCAGGGCGACCGCAGCAGCAGCCTGATCTTTATCGACCACCAGTACCATGCCGATACCGCAGTTGAAGGTCCGTTGCATTTCAGTCTCGGGGATACCGCCTTCCTTTTGCAGCCATTTGAATATTTCAGGCCTTCGCCATGCGGTGGTATCAATGCCGGCATCGACATCCGCCGGCAGAATGCGTTCCAGGTTCTCAGCCAGACCACCGCCGGTGATATGAGCGATACCTTTAACCGGCATCTGTTCAATCAGCGCCAGTACAGGCTTGACGTAAATTCGGGTAGGCTCCAGAAGATGCTTGCCTATGGTTGTGTTTTGCCAAGGGCTATCCGGCTTGATGTTGCTGTTGTCGAGCACTTTTCGTATCAGCGAGTAGCCGTTGGAATGCGGGCCCGAAGATTCCAAGCCAATGAGTGCGTCACCGGCGGATATAGTGCTGCCATCGATAATAGCTGCTTTTTCGACCACAGCCAGACAGAAGCCCGCTAGATCGTAGTCCCCTTCGGGGTACATGCCCGGCAGTTCGGCCGTTTCGCCACCCAGCAGTGCCGCGCCGGCGCGTTTACAGCCTTCGGCGATGCCCGCTATAACATTGCTGGCAACATTATTGTCGAGCTTGCCGCAGCCGTAGTAATCGAGGAAGAACAGAGGTTCGGCACCCTGAGCCAATACGTCATTGGCGCACATAGCGACCAAGTCGATGCCGACAGTATCGTGCAAGCCCAGATCTATGGCCAGGCGGAGTTTGGTGCCGACACCATCGGCTCCGGCCACCAATACAGGCTGGCGGTAGCGCTCGGTATCCAGTTCAAACAGGCCGCCAAAGCCACCGATACCGCCGAGCACGCCGGGGCGATGTGTCGCTTTTACCAGAGGCTTGATGCGGTCGATGAGTTCGTTACCGGCATCGATATCAACACCTGCATCTCGATAGGTTACGGGTTTTTTTGGGCTCATTCTTGTCTCTTGTTTGTGCGAAGCTACTCCGCAGAGGCGAAGTGCGAGGCTATAATAACGTGAGTGCAGGCAGAATGATGAAAATTTCTTTGAAACAGCTAACTTTATTTGCCGTCTTTGCGGTCACCTTTTGGTGTGGCGGACTGGCGCAAGCCGCTCATGTCGATGGTTTGTACACAGCCGATGTCGAGCTTGCCAACAGCAGCAGCAGCGCCCGTGCTACGGCATTTTCAGCGGCTTTGGCCGAAGTTCTGGTGAAGGTTACCGGTCAGGAGAACCTCCCGGCCGAGAAGGCCGCACTGTTTACTAATGCGGGCGCCTTTATCCAGCAGTACCGTATGCTCGATAATGGGCGGATTAGTGTGACTTTCGATCAGCGGGTGCTAAGGCGCCAGCTGGATGCGGCTGAACTTCCGGTCTGGAGCGCTGAGCGTCCAGCGGTTGTCGTTTGGTTGGCTGTTGATGAAGGGCAGGGCAGGCGCAGCTTGCTCGGCGCTGCAGGAGGGCTGTCGGGCAGTAGCGTCGCGGTCGCCGACAGCTATCGACAGGCACTGTATGAATCAGCCGATAAGCGGGGGTTGCCATTAATACTGCCTTTAATGGATGGCGAAGATTTAGCCCAGGCATCATTTGCCGATGTTTGGGGTGGGTTTGGTGACGTCATGTTGGCGGCATCTGCGCGATATTCAGCTAATGTTGTTTTGATTGGCCGGCTGCGACTGTCAGGTGCAAAGGTTCAAAAGGTGCGCTGGTCGATGTTTGTTGCGGGGAGTGAGAGCTCGGAGTGGGTTGGTGAGCTAGGCGATGGTCCCAGAGTTGTCGCTGATATGCTGGGGCAGCAGCTTGCCACGTTTGCCGCCGCAGCCGATGCCATCACAGTCACGGTACGAGGCATTAATACGCTAGATGACTATGCGCGAGTGCTCAATTACCTGCGGGGCTTGTCTATTGTTGAGCGGGTTGGCGTCTCCCGTGTTCTGGCTGGTGCGGTTGAGTTTTCTATTGCGGCCAGGAGTGACAGTGAAAGGCTCAACCGCGATATCAGTCGCGGCGGGGTATTGGATGAATGGGTTGGTGAGAGCACCGGCGTTACCCCAGTTGATAGCGCTGCAACCCTAGCCAGCTACAGAGTCGCCGATGGACTGGTGTACACCATTAAGTAAGGAATGATTTTACCGATTATGTCGTTTGCCAATTTTTTTCAAGCCCGTCAAATTCCAAACTGGATCTGTGTTATTCGGGTGCTGCTGATCGCACCTATCTTGTATTTTCTGCTCGATGAGCGTTTTGCTTTGGCCTTGTTGCTGGCCTCTATAGCGGCAGCTTCAGATGCGCTGGACGGTTTTCTGGCCAAACGGTTTAACTGGACCAGCCGCCTGGGTGGCTTTCTTGACCCATTAGCCGATAAATTTTTGCTGGTGGCGATCTTTCTGGTGTTGACCAGCTTAGGTCTGGTGCCGGTCTGGCTAATGGCGGTTGTTATTGGTCGTGACATTGCAATTGTTGTCGGCGGGTTCACCTATCAATGGCTTATCGGCGAGGTATACGCAAACCCCACCTGGATTAGCAAGGTGAATACGTTCTTGCAATTAATCTATGTGCTCGGCGTAGTGGCACAACAAGCCATTGGCTTGCCCGGCGAATTGGGGTTGTTGATTCTAGGCACATCGGTGTTTGTCAGTAGCCTGATCAGCGGCCTCGATTACATTTGGACCTGGGGCGCCCGCGCTCTGTCCAACCGCGGCAAAGAAAGGGCTTAGTAGCAATGCGTCAGCTGTCCCTCGATGTACAACTTGCAGATTATGCTGTGTTTGAAAGTTTCTACGCAGGTGAGAATGCGGCTGCTGTATTTGCTTTGCAGCGTTTGTTAAAGGGTCAGCAGGGCGTAGTTTGGCTATGGGGTAACCAGGATGCAGGCAAATCGCATTTGTTGCAGGCATTGATTGCTGAAGCCGGTATTAATAGTATTTCCTCAGCATATCTGCCGTTGAGCGATACAACGATGCAGCCGGGAATGCTCGAAGGCATGGGTGAGCTGGAGCTGATTTGTATCGATGATGTGCAGGCAGTTTCGGCTAACCACGATTGGGAGGCGGCACTCTTTCGATTGTATGAAGAATTATTTCAGGCCGGTGGGCGCTTAGTTGTTGCTGCAAATGTTGCTCCGGGTGGTGCGGGTTTTGTCCTGCGTGACCTCGAGTCTAGACTGGCCTCTGGGGCTACTTTTCGCCTGCATGCATTGAGTGACGTAGATAGCGTGTTTGCGCTACAGAAGCGGGCTGCATGGCGCGGTTTGAATTTGCCTGAAGAAACAGCGAGCTATTTGCTGACCCGGGTTAATCGCAGCCCCAGCGTATTATTTGCGTTGCTCGACCGCCTGGATAAAGAGGCATTGACGGCTCAGCGGAAGTTAACGGTGCCGTTTGTTCGTGAGGTGCTGGGTGATCAGGGTTAGTGTTTTATGGCTCGAAAGATAAGCTGGTAGAGGGCAGCCCGAATCAGAATGTGCAAAAGAGCTTCTGATGTAACCTTTTTGTATGTTTAACCTCGTTGGGCATAGATGGCGACAAAGAACAAGCTGATGGATATGGTCGCTACTGCAAGAGCCAGAAGGAGCTCTCCTGAGCTCGCAATCACATCCATGACACCCAGAGTGGCGTAAAAGATCATTGCCAGAGCAATGAGGTTTCCCCAGTTGCGGATACGCCGGAGCGTGGCTAACAGTAATGCTGCCGGCGTGGCAATCCCAAGCAAAATCACAACCCATAGCTGACTGTTGGCATCACTTTGTAACCAGAGTGAGGTGGCAGTGCTTAGGGCGAAGAGCAGGGCAATTGAAATACGATAGAGCAGGGTCATATGAAGTTTCCGCTATGGGTTGGGAGGCATTTGCACTTTTAATCGATTGGATTTATGCGCGAAGTTTAAGCGCGATTTCAGCGACCCGTTTGCCCAGTGCCTGTGCCACGGCTATTTCTTCATCACTGAGGTGCGTATCGGTTTTCTCGCGCGCGACGTGGCTTGCGCCATAAGGTGTTCCTCCAGTGGCAGTGGTGGTGAGCGCCGGTTCGGAAAACGGCACGCCGACTAATAGCATGCCGTGATGGAGTAGCGGAATAGTCATGCTCAGTAGAGTTGATTCTTGGCCACCATGCAGGGTGCTGGTGGAAGTAAACACAGCAGCAGGTTTGCCGATGAGGCTGCCTGCCATCCAGTCTGCTGCGGTGCTGTCGAGAAAGTACTTTAACGCTGCAGCCATGTTGCCGAAGCGCGTCGGACTGCCCATGATTAAGCCAGCGCATTCCTGTAGGTCTTTCATCGAGGCATAGGTTGCACCACTTTCGGGCACCTGTGGTGCGTTGGCGGTTGTTTCCGTCGATACGGAGGGCACGGTCCTCATCCGTGCCTGACAGGTATCCACTGAGTTAACGCCGCGGGCGATATGTTTTGCGAGTTCAGCAGTAGAGCCGAAGCGCGAGTAGTACAAAACGAGAATATCGACCATTGCTGGAATTCCTGATGTTGGAGTGTTTAACCCGGATTTTTGATTGTCATTTCCGGCCGTGTGTTCGGGTTGCTTTTTCCGGGCCCGAAATGCTCAGGACAATAGTGTACAGAATTTTCGGTTTGGGGTTTATTCCTTACAAAATATCCAGAACATCTTCCGGAGGACGCCCGATGCGGGCGCGGTTGCCATGCACTGCAATCGGGCGCTGAATGACTTTGGGATGCTCGCAGAGCCATGTGATCTTGTCGGCCTCATTCAATCCTGCAACCTGCTCTTGTTCTGCTTTGTAGTCTTCCTCGCCCGTCCGCATAATGCCATTGGCATCGGTTCCGAGGGCGAGAATGATCTGCTTAAGCGTTGCGGCATCAGGGGGCGTTTTTAGGTATTCAACGATAATGGGCTTGTGGCCTTTATCTTTCAGTAGTTGCAGAGTTTGGCGCGACTTTGAGCAACGCGGGTTGTGATAAAGGGTGATGCTCATGTCTGAATACCTTGCTGTTTAGTAAGTGGCTTACATGCGCTCGAAGCACGGAGCCGTTAATGCCGTATTCTAGCCTTCCTTCAGGGCAAGGTCGAAACTCTTGCTGTAAGGTCATGTTCGTGCAATCGGCAGTTGGCCAAACATATGCGCGTAACTAAAGTATGTTGAGCTTATGCGCAATCTTGCCCACGCACAGTGATAAGCAGAGTGAATAGGCTCTTTCTAGCGAGTAGGTTTTCGGTTGGTGTCCATCAATGCAGTTAATAAAATGCTATAGGGTTTCCGGAAAAGTGCAGGGCGTTTTTTTTAGGTCAAGCACAGCACGTCGGGCCACTGAATTAAATTTGTCGGGCACCGTCCTCAACCGGGCTGATGGAACTGTCGAGGTGATTGCCGCGGGCGAGCCCGTTGCGCTGGAAACACTGCATCAGTGGTTGCATGAAGGTCCGGAGCTGGCGACTGTTGATAAAGTTGAAGAGTTGCCCTGTGATGAGCGCATGCGCAACGCATTGCCCGCTGCGGGGTTTTCTGTCTTGCGTATTTAGTCGTCAGTGGTTCTGCAAGAGTTTTAGTTGCGAAACCATTTGTTACTCAGTCGCCCCAGTACTTTTTCCGAATACCAGGTTTGGCCATAGCTGCCGTTGTAGCGCGCGAGTGCGCGGGTCATGTCACCGGATTCCCTGTCCATGTAATGCTTCAGTATGGTGCAACCCATGCGGAGATTAATGTCGATTTCGAACAGGTTGTCATCTGTCTCTTATACACATCTGACGCTGCCGACGATCTACTCTGTGTAGAT
>CAJXQV010000042.1 GCA_913058165.1 uncultured Chromatiales bacterium
GTCGGCAGCGTCAGATGTGTATAAGAGACAGAGGTTTTATTACGCCGAATCCTGCGGTCAGTGCACGCCCTGTCGTGAAGGCACCGGTTGGCTATACCGAATGCTGTGCCGGATTGTTGACGGTGAGGGCAAGCCCGGAGATATGGAAATGTTGATGAACGTCGCTAACAATATCGAGGGGCATACCATTTGTGCGCTCGGCGATGCTGCGGCCTGGCCGGTGCAGAGCTTCCTGAAGCACTTCGGTCATGAGTTTGAGTACATGATTGCCAATGGCGGCAAGTCCATTGTCGATGCGATAGACACCCCGGAGGTTGCCGCCTGATGTCCGGTAAGCGAATTAACCTGGAAGTAAACGGCGTCACTCTCGAAGCCAATCCCGGTCAGATGCTTATTGAGGTCACCGACAAAGCGGATATTTATATTCCGCGGTTCTGTTATCACGAAAAACTCTCCATTGCCGCCAACTGCCGTATGTGTTTGGTTGAAGTGGAGGGCGCAAATAAGCCTGTGCCCGCCTGCTCCACTCCGGTGGCTCCCGATATGAAAGTTCACACGCGTTCGGCTTACGCCATTGCGGCACAGAAAGCGACGATGGAGTTTCTACTCATTAACCATCCGCTTGATTGCCCGATTTGCGATCAGGGCGGTGAGTGTGAGTTGCAGGATCTTGCGATGGGCTATGGGCGCGATGTATCGCGTTTTGCCGAAGGTAAGCGCAGCGTTAAAGATGAAAATCTAGGGCCGCTAGTTTCTACTGATATGACCCGCTGCATCCATTGCACGCGATGTGTTCGCTTTGGCGAGGAGATTGCCGGAATTCAGGAATTGGGTACGATGGGCCGCGGCGAACATATGCGGATCAGTACCTATGTGGCAAAGACTGTAGATCATGAGCTTTCTGGCAATATTATTGATCTTTGTCCTGTCGGCGCACTGAATAACAAGCCCTACAGGTTTGCGGCGCGAGCCTGGGAGATGGAACAACGGGCATCTATTGCGCCGCACGATTGCGTGGGCTCGAATATTTATGCGCATGTGTTACGCGGTATGGTGAAACGCGTGGTGCCGCGGCCAAATGAAGCAGTGAACGAAACCTGGCTGTCTGATCGCGACCGATTTTCCTATGAAGGTATTTATAGTAAAGATCGTTTGAAGGTGCCGATGGTTAAGGAGAACGGTGTCTGGCAGGAGCGCAGCTGGGAGGATGCACTGGAACATGTTGCGCTCAAACTAAGGCAATCGGGAGCCGATATCGGTGCCCTGGTCTCGCCGTCGAGTACCTGCGAAGAAGCATGGTTAATTAATCGTTTGTTTGAGCATGCGGGTTCGGCACATCTTGACTCCCGTTTGCGGCGCACTGACTTTCATGATCAGAATAATGATCCTGTGTACCCATCGCTGGGTGTGCCCATTGCCGAGCTAGAGCAACAGCAGGGCGTATTGCTGATCGGGTCTGACTTGCGTTGTGAGGCACCGATACTCGCGCACCGCTTGCGCAAGGCGGCGCTAAAAGGCTGCAAGGTTGCCGTGGTCAATGCTATTGACTACCCGTATCTGTTTCCTGTCGCCGATACCCACATTGTTGAGGCGGATGACTGGTGTGCAACGCTCGCCGGACTGGTGGTTGCTGCGGGCGGTGAATTGCCGCCAGCAGTTGCAGCGAAGTTTGAGCTGGACCCATCCGGTTCAGTCGATTATCTGAAGAATGCGCCTTCATTGATTCTTTTGGGGCAAATGGCTCAGCGACATCCGGCATTCGGCATGTTGCGTTATTTGTCTGTGGTGCTGGCGAAACTCACCGGTGCCACTCTCGGCTATGTCACAGATGGTGCAAACACCGCCGGTGTTAGCCTCGCAGGTGTTTTGCCACATCGCTCTGTCGGCGGTCAGCCACGGTCTGAAGTGGGCGATACGGTCCTGTCGATGCGTCCGAAAACCTTGCTATTGTTTAACGTTGAATCGGTAACAGACCTGTCCGATCAGATAGACCGTAATGCCATGCGTCATGCGGCAGAAACTGTCGTTGCATTCACCCCGTATGCACCCGATACGTTGCTTGATGATGCGGATGTTCTGTTGCCTATCGGCACCTGGGCGGAAACTTCCGGTACCTTTGTTAATGTTGCGGGTCTTTGGCAAAGTTTCACAGGTGTAGCCAACCCGGTTGGCTTAGCACGACCGGCATGGAAGGTTTTGCGGGTACTGGCTAACCTGCTGAAGGTGCCTGATACCGATTATGAATCGTCTGCGGCTGTGTTGACCGAGATGCGCGAGCACTGCGAATCAGTTTTGATGAATAACATGCCTGAATTTGCTCCGGCTGAGTCACCTCTGGTGGAACGGCCGGCAGAGATATCCGAGCTTGAGATTTCACTCTATCAAAGCGATAACATCGTGCGCCGCGCTACAGCGTTACAAAATACGCAACAGGCGGCGAATGAGCGGCCTGCCTCTTTTGTCTCTTCGCCGACCGAGGAGGTGCTGAGCGGTGGCTAATCAGCTGCAAGAGTTGCTGGGGCGGTTTTTGCCAGAGCCCTTCGATTGGCTTGCGCTTACGGTGCTGCAGATTTTGCTGCTTACTGTGTGCGTCATTCTTTGCGTGGCATATCTCACGTTGGCCGAGCGCAAAGTTATTGGCTACATGCAATCTCGTATTGGCCCTAACCGGGTGGGGCCGGGCGGTTTATTGCAGCCCTTTGCTGATGTCATCAAGCTGATGTTGAAAGAAGTGATCGTGCCAAATCGGTCAAATAACTTTCTATTTGTAATTGCCCCGTTACTTGCCATTGTTCCGGCACTCGCGACCTGGGCAGTGATACCGCTGTTTCCCGGGTTTGTTATTGCCGACATAAACGCGGGCTTGCTTTACGTCTTGGCGCTTACCTCGTTGGGCGTCTACGGAGTTCTTCTTGCCGGTTGGGCAACCAATTCAAAATACGCGTTGCTGGGCGCGATGCGTTCTGCGGCGCAGATTGTGGCCTATGAAATTGCGATGGGCTTTGCGCTGGTGGGTGTGTTGATGGCGTCTGGCAGTTTGAATCTCGGTGATATTATTGAAGCGCAGTCGGGAGGCGTGAGTAACTGGTTTGCTATCTGGCTATTCCCTCTATTCATTGTCTATTTTATTTCCGGTGTGGCCGAGACTAACCGTGCACCGTTTGATGTGGCCGAAGGTGAATCAGAGATTGTAGCTGGCTTTCATGTGGAGTATTCCGGAATAGCCTTCGCCATATTCTTTCTGGCTGAGTACGCAAATATTATTCTTATTGCTGCACTTACTTCAGTGATGTTTTGTGGCGGTTGGGAATCACCCTTTGCGGGTTGGGCGTTTTTACAGGGTACCGTGTTAGCCGGAATAGCGGCTCCTGGGTTGGCTTGGTTTGCCCTGAAGATTGCGTTTTTTCTGTTTTGCTTTCTCTGGTTTCGCGCCACCTTTCCGCGTTATCGCTATGACCAGATTATGCGTTTGGGTTGGAAGATATTTATTCCAGTGACTATCGTCTGGATTGTTGTGGAGTGTGGCATGTTGCTGTTGAAAATTGGCCCCTGGAGTGTGGTCTCATGAGAAGGCTGATTCAGCTACTAAAGACATTCACCCTGTGGGAACTGCTCAAAGGGTTGCAGCTCACTTTGCGGGCGTTCTTTATGCGCAAAGTAACCGTGCAGTATCCCGAGGAGAAAACCCCGCAAAGTTCTCGTTTTCGGGGCTTGCATGCGTTGCGTCGTTACCCGAACGGTGAAGAGCGCTGCATTGCCTGCAAACTTTGCGAGGCCGTTTGTCCGGCGCTGGCTATCACTATTGAGTCGGAAGCTCATGATGACGGTACTCGCCGCACCACCCGCTATGACATCGACCTCTTTAAGTGTGTGTACTGCGGTTTCTGTGAAGAGGCCTGTCCGGTCGACGCAATTGTTGAAACGCGAATATTCGAATACCACATGGAAGAACGTGGCGAGAACATCATGACAAAAGAGAAGCTTTTGGCAGTGGGTGATAAGCATGAGGCTACAATTGCTGCCGATAGGGCTGAGGATGCAAAGTACCGATGATGTTATTGACTGATATTTCCGGCAGAGGAGCGATTTGGTAAATGGCTGAACAAATCGTTTTTTATGCTTTCTCCGGTCTATTGATTATTGCAGCGCTCGGCGTTGTGGTTTCACGAAACCCGATTTACGCAGTGATGTCACTGGTGACTTGTTTTGTCACCAGTGCTGCGATCTGGTTATTGCTGGAAGCAGAGTTCCTCGCAATGATATTGGTGCTGGTGTATGTCGGTGCGGTTATGGTGTTGTTTGTATTTGTGGTGATGATGCAGGACATTGAATCGGCAACCTTGAGCGCGCGGTTTGCAGCAAATGTTTGGCCCGGCCTCATCGTAGGTGCAATAAGCTTGGCGGAATTGCTGGCGGTGATTTGGGTGCGTCGGGAAGGGTTACCGATAGCAGCGGTGCCTAAACCGCATCCGGCGGATTACAGCAATACCCTAGAGTTGGGCCAAATCCTCTATACCCAATACGTCTACGCTTTTGAATTGGCGGCTTTCTTGCTGCTACTGGCAATTGTTGCTGCCATTGTTCTCACAATGCGCGACAGACCGGGTTTAAAGAAACAGAATATTTCTCAGCAGGTTGGTGTGCGTAAGGAAGACCGGGTGAGGTTGGTAAAAATGGAGCCGGAGTCTGACGCATGATTACCTTGTCGCACTACCTCACATTATCCGCCGCATTGTTTGCTATTAGCATTGTGGGCATCTTCATCAACCGTAAGAATATGATCCTGCTGCTCATGTGTATTGAGTTAATGCTGCTAGCGGTGAACTTTAACTTTATCGCCTTCTCCCGTTATCTTGACGATACTGCCGGACAGGTATTTGTGTTTTTCATTCTCACTGTTGCTGCTGCAGAAACTGCAATTGGACTGGCAATTTTAGTGGTCTTGTTCAGAACGAGGCACAGTATTAGTGTCACTAAAATGAGTTCGATGAAGGGATGAATATTTACCTCACGGTCGTTCTTGCACCATTGGCTGCAGCCCTTTTGGCGGGTTTGTTTGGCAAGCTAATCGGTCGTGCTGGCGCGCACACTGTAGCTATCGCTGGCGTGGGGCTGGCCTTTGCCTTGTCGGTATACACACTAATACAGCAACTCGCGGGTGCTGCAGTATTTAATGAGACTGTGTACACCTGGATGGTGCTTGATGGTTTGACTATGGAAGTCGGCTTTCTGGTCGATCGCCTGACCGCATTAATGATGGTGGTAGTAACCTTTGTGTCATTGATGGTGCATATTTACACCATTGGCTACATGTGCGATGACCCCGGCTACCAACGCTTTTTCAGTTATATATCGCTATTTACTTTTGCCATGCTAATGCTGGTGATGGCGAATAACTTTATGCAGTTGTTTTTTGGTTGGGAAGCCGTCGGGGTGGTGTCTTACCTGTTGATTGGTTTTTGGTACACCAAGCCCACTGCGATATTTGCCAATATGAAGGCTTTTTTGGTTAATCGGGTTGGCGATTTCGGGTTTATTTTGGGCATTGCTACAGTGTTGTATTTCACTGGAAGTCTGGATTACGCCACGGTATTTCTTCAGGGCGAGGAGATGGCCGGGAAGACTATGGAGCTGTTCCCCGGCCAGGTGTGGTCGGCTGTCAGCGTAGCCTGTATTTTGTTGTTTATAGGGGCAATGGGTAAGTCGGCCCAAATGCCACTGCATGTTTGGCTGCCTGATTCTATGGAAGGCCCGACACCGATTTCTGCTTTGATTCATGCGGCAACTATGGTTACTGCCGGTGTGTTTATGGTGGCGCGTATGTCACCGTTGTTCGAGTACTCGGACACGGCGTTGAGCTTCATATTGATTGTCGGTGGAACCACAGCGTTGTTTACCGGTATTCTCGGCGTCATACAGACTGACATCAAGCGGGTGGTGGCTTACTCCACACTGTCGCAGTTGGGGTACATGATGGTGGGTTGTGGCGCTTCGGCCTACGCGGCCGGCATATTTCATTTAATGACCCATGCGTGTTTCAAAGCCTTGCTGTTTCTTGCTGCAGGCTCAGCGATTATCGCCATGCATCACGATCAGGATATGCGGAACATGGGTGGCTTGAAGAAGTACCTGCCAATAACTTACTGGACTTGTTTGTGCGGTTCGTTGGCGTTGATTGCTTTTCCGGGCACCTCCGGGTTCTTCTCTAAAGACGCATTGATCGAAGCAGTGCATGCGGCAGAAATTGCCGGTTCTAGCTACGCGTATTGGTGTGTGCTGATTAGTGTGTTTGTCACGGCGCTTTATACCTTCCGTATGGTCTTTATGGTGTATCACGGCCGTGAGCGGATGGACGAAAAAACCCGCAGTAACCTGCGTGAGTCACCATGGGTTATTACATTGCCGCTTATACTCTTGGCGATACCTTCTTTGCTTCTCGGTTGGGTCGCTTTCGACCCTTTGTTGTTAGATGACTATTTTGGTCCCGCCATTTTTGTATTGCCGCAGCACGATGTGCTGGCCGGTTTTGCTGCGGAGTATAGTGGCCCGTTGCAATTCTTCATTCACGGTTTGCAATCGCCTCCGGCGTGGTTGGCTGTGGCCGGCGTTGTAACTGCTTGGTATATCGTTTTGGTGCGACCCGATATGGCGGAAGCCGCTGCGAATCTGTGGCCAAGATTCACTAAGTTCCTGCTGAATAAATACGGCTTCGATGACTTTAACCAGAAGGTTTTTGCTGCTGGCAGCAGGGGGCTTGGTCAGTTTCTGTGGAGATACGGCGACGTAATGATTATCGACGACGGTCTTGTGAATGGAAGCGCCCGGGCAGTCAGTGGTTTGTCAGAGCGCTTACGGCGTATTCAGTCGGGCTACCTCTATCACTACGTATTTGTCATGGTTATCGGCATGACCGCGTTGGTTGGCTGGTTGTATTGGGGTTTTGATTAAAAAATGATACTGGTTCAAAAAATCTTCGGGATTATGGGGCGTCGTGGGCTTACTTAGCGTACTAATCTGGTTGCCTGTGCTCGGCGGTTTGATGGTGCTGGCCGTAGGCAGCAATACCGCATGGCGGATTGATCGTTGGCTGGCGATGGTGGTTTCGGTGCTGGTTTTCGCATTGAGCGTGCCGCTGTATCTGGCTTTTGACTCTCTCGATGCGAGCATGCAGTTTGTCGAACGCTGGGAGTGGATACCGCTATTCAATATAGAGTACTACCTCGGTGTGGATGGCTTCTCTGCGCCGCTTATTCTGCTCACAACATTTCTTACGCCGTTAGTGCTACTGGCGGGATGGGATGTTATTAAGGTAAAGCCTGCTCAGTATCTGGCGGCATTTCTGATGCTCGAGGGTTTCATGATCGGCGTGTTTGCATCACTTGATGCCATGCTGTTTTATGTGTTCTGGGAAATCATGTTGATACCGATGTTTATTATCATCGGTATCTGGGGTGGGCCCCGGCGCATCTACGCAACCGTCAAGTTTTTTCTGTACACGTTCCTTGGCTCGGTGTTGATGCTGGTCGCACTTATCTACCTCTATTTGGAGTCCGGTAGCTTCAGTATTCTTGAGATGCATCGTTTGCCGCTAGCCGAAACGCCCCAGTTGTTCGTGTTTTTGGCTTTCGTCGTCGCGTTTGCGGTAAAGGTGCCGATGTGGCCGGTGCATACCTGGTTGCCGGATGCGCACGTTGAGGCGCCCACAGGCGGTTCGATTATCCTGGCGGCAGTGCTGCTTAAAATGGGTGGCTATGGGTTTATTCGGTTTGCTTTGCCCATCGCACCTGATGCAGCAGAGACGCTATCGGGCGTAATGATCGGCCTTTCATTGGTTGCCGTTGTGTATATCGGCCTGGTCGCGTTAGTGCAGTCAGACATGAAGAAGCTTATTGCCTATTCATCGATTGCACACATGGGCTTTGTGATCCTCGGTATATTTATTCCGTGGCAGATTATTGCGAACAGTGGCAGCGATGATGGGGTGGTAATGGGCCTTACCGGCGCTATGGTGCAGATGATTTCCCATGGGCTTATTTCCGGTGCGTTGTTTATGTGTGTGGGCGTGATGTATGACCGGGTTCATTCGCGGGAGATATCGGCTTACGGCGGAGTGGTGAATACCATGCCCGTGTTTGCAACGTTCATGGTGCTGTTTGCGCTGGCGAATGCCGGGGTTCCCGGTACGTCCGGTTTTGTCGGCGAATTCCTGGTTATTCTTGCAAGCTTTAAGGCCAATTTCTGGATTGCATTTCTTGCTGCCACGGCCTTGATACTTGGCGCCGCGTACACCTTGTGGTTGGTTAAACGGGTTATTTTTGGCGCTGTCGCAAATTCGGATGTTGCCGGCTTGACTGATATTAATAAGCGCGAGGCTGTGATCCTTGCAGCGCTGGCTGCCGGTGTTCTGTTGTTGGGCTTGTGGCCGGCACCGCTGGTGGAAATGATTGAGATTTCCGCGGTTAACTTGGCGAGTCATATTCTGGCTGTCTCTTATACACATCTGACGCTGCCGACGATCTACACTGT
>CAJXQV010000043.1 GCA_913058165.1 uncultured Chromatiales bacterium
TTGTCTCGTGGGCTCGGAGATGTGTATAAGAGACAGCCAGAACCGCCTTAAAAGGCTGCTCCTCTCGCCATTCCGGATGATCTGCTGCCTGAGCACGGACTTGCTCATAAATCATTAAAAATTGAAAATACTCAGGGCGTTCGGCCCACAAGGTGCCATCATGATCAAATACCGCTATACGATCGACCACCGGGACAAAGTCTGGGCTGCCCTCCGTTGTAACGCCGGCCACAAAATCGATTATGGCCGACTTGGTAGCCCCTTCCACCCAGGAAGATAAAGCCTGAGGCTTGCTATCGACACAGCCCGACAACAAAACACAAGCAATTAAAACCCCGACTAAGCGCATAAGTATTTAGCCAACTCATAGTGCTGCTGGCCTTCTTCAAACCGAGCAGAGCCAAACCCAATAGTAAAGGACTGCTCAATACTAAGCTCTTCGAACCCACGCAGGCATTTGGAAGGTCTGCAAACCGCACTTTCAACATAGTCTTCCCGCCGAAAAGTACCGGACAAGAAAACTCTCTCCGCACCTTTTACAGCCTCAAGCCAGGAGATACGCGCCTTCAAAAACCCCATAATTTTAAGATCCGCCACACGATTCCTCATGTTTAACTATGAAACCAGACTTGAAATCAGGCTCTGGGGCTTAATATTGCCATTGCAGATGTGCCTGCACCGGGCTTACTGGACATCACCAACTCGCCACCGTGAGCTTCAACAATACGACGGCACAGATACAAGCCCAAACCAAAGCCACCGGTATGACGACTGCGGGCAGGGTCTGCCCGATAGAATGGCTCGGTAATACGTTCTAGATCCTCTGGTGAAATTCCTTCACCATGATCAACAACCTTCACGAATACTTTGTCGCCGGCCAGCCCAAAGCTTACCTCCACAGGCTGCGAACCTTCGGGACTATGGCGCAATGCATTCTCAATCAGATTTCTTAACAACAAACGAATACGTGTTATATCGTAATCACCATCCATGCTGTCAGATGGGCTGTTGAGTTCAATACGCTCACTGCCACGCTGACCAAAATCCACATCGATCACTTGCGCTGCGATGTCGGCAAGGTTCGCCGGTTCACGACGCAAACTGGCATGCCGCGTATTCAGCGCCTCGCTCTCGAGAATATCGCTAATAAGGCTCTCCATCTCCCCAACATCCTCAAGGATGCTTTGCTTTACCTTAGCGTCATCGAGAAATTCAAGCGCCACTTTGGTGCGGGTTAACGGTGACCGTAACTCATGACTAATAGCCAACATTAGCTGACGCTTCGCCTCAAGCATTCCCTGCAGATCACCGGCCATCGCATTTATACCATCAGCCAGATCACCTAGATCATCTCTACGCCTTTTTCGTATTCGAAAATCGAGATCGCCACCGCCGATACGCGCTGTTCCCTCCTGCATTGCCTGAATAGGGTTAATCAGGAAATTTACGGCAAGAAAACACCCCAGCAACACCAGCAAGCCAACAACACTAAAGATAAGGGTGCTGTTGTATATAGGTAACGGTTCATTAGCAATTTTTGGCGAGACAAAAACAATCTGGTAGTCGCCCTGCATCAACTTCACATACGCATGTTTTTGATAACGAGCGAACTCGACTTTCTCCAACTGCTTAACCCAGTCTTCCATATCGCTAAGATTTGCGTCGCTGAGATCGAGTAACGAGAGCGGCCCGAATGGAATGTCATCCAACGGCGGAAAACGCTCATCAGAAGTCCAATCGACACCGGGGCCAATCAAGCGGATATCGACAGGGATACGCTGGGTAATACCTTCTGCACGGGCAATAGATGGGGGCGTACCAATGTCTTTTAGTACGTAATCGGCATGCAGCGAAATATGCGCGCCGACGATTCGACGCAAGTAGTCACTGTCCTGAAACAACTGCAACGTAAAGCCAGCCGCATAGGTATAGGCCATAGAGGCCAATAAAAACACAACGATCAGGCGTGCTGACAATGAATGAGTAACCCTTCGTAACGTTTCCATCACGCCTCATGCCCCAAAAACACATAGCCGGTGCCCCAAACGGTTTTGATGTAGCGCTGGTCCTTTCCTGTATCACCCAGTTTTTGCCGCAAGCGGCTAACCAGAATATCAACGGAACGCGAAAACAACTGGGCATCTATACCACGCAACTCATTCAATATTTCATCGCGGTTATAGTTCTTGCCCGGGTTCTGCGCCAATAGCAATAGCAACTGGTATTCCATAGTCGTCAGTTCAATCAGTTTGCCATCGAGCTTGACCGCGCGACGTTCAGTATTAATTTCAAGGCCGTCATAGTTAAGTTCGGTTTTGCTGGTAGGTGTATCGGCAAAACGCCGCAGCACATTCTGAATGCGAGCGACCAGCTCACGCGGCTCAAACGGTTTCGGCATGTAATCGTCGGCGCCCAACTCAAGGCCCACAATCCTGTCAGTCACATCACCTCGGGCAGTCAACATGATTACGGGTACAGAGCTGGTTTTGCGGATAGTGCGGCACACATCAAAACCATCCTGACCGGGCAGCATCACATCCAGAATTACTAGATCAGGCTTTAGTGACTCAAGCAGCTTAAGCCCCCCTGCAGGCTCAATAGCGGCGGTAAGGTCGAGATCAAAGCGACTGAAGTACTCCTTCAGCAAGTCGCCTAGCTTCTCATCATCGTCTATTAATAAAATCTTACTCATACGATATCTCGCCTTAGCCTAATCGGCACGCCCTCAAGGGCCATGCATCTTTGTTTAAATGACATTCTAAACGCGGCATAGAAAAATAGGCGCAAGGGTTACAAAAAGTTACAGCGCCGAGCCTAGGCCCTTAATACCGCTCAATCATGGCTATCTGGCTCAATAAAACACCATGCCCTAGCTCTTTGCCAGAGCAACCCCTAAGTTGGCGAGAAACGCATACAGGATAGCGCCTAAAGATGAATCCTGAGCTGATCCGGCGCTCATATATAACACCCCACAACTGAACGATGAGCATATCACGACACTTACAAAGACATGCGCCGCAAGCACCGCTAGAATTAACAATGCATCACACATGAACGCATCTACCGGAACAATCATGACGCTAAAACAGAACCCGGCAACCGCTGAGTACACCCGACATGCCGATCACTATGACCGGCGCTGGAGGTCATACAATAAGATCACCGTGGCTAAAACACTCAGTCTGTTGCAGACCGAACCCACAGCAAAGGATCAAGCACTGGTCGATATCGGCTGCGGCACAGGCCTACTGCTAAAAATAGTCAGCAATAGCTATCCGGCAATCAAGCTCCACGGTTGTGATATTACGCCAGCGATGATTACGAAGGCGCGGCTCGCATTAGGAAGTGCCGTGGACCTGAAAGTTGCCGCTGCCGAACAGCTTCCATACGCACAACAACAGTTTGATTTTGCTATCTGCAACAGCGCTGCCCAGCACTTTCTTAGTCTCCCGAATGCACTGCGTGAAGCCGAAAGGGTGCTGAAGCCGGGTGGCCAATTTGTGCTTACAGCATGGTCAACCGACAAACTAATACCGCGACTGCACTACAATCTTCTGCAACGTCGCAACGTTACGATACAACAGGTCATGAACTCAGCTGAGTACTGCAAACAGCTCGAACTGGCCGGCTTCTGTATTTCGTCTGTTCAACCATTCCGTGCGGGGCCACAGTGGGGGCTGGTTAGCATCAGCGCCAGCAAGTCGCGCTAACGCAACTGAACGCGCTATAGTTCGGCCATGAGTTCAACCGACATCACCAGCAAAGAGAATGAGGCACTGAGCCAACAGGCTGAGAAGCTTGGTATCGGGGAAATTGAACGCCACATACTTTTGTGCTGCGATCAGACCAAGCCAAAGTGCTCCACTCGCGAAGAGAGCCTCGTCGCATGGGAGTACCTAAAACAAAGACTGAAAGACCTGGGTCTGGTCAAGCAAGGTGGCATCTATCGCACCAAAGCAAACTGCCTGCAATTGTGCATAAACGGACCTGTAGCTGTGGTTTACCCCGAGGGCACCTGGTACCGAAATTGCACACCGGACGTGCTTGAAAGGATCATTCAGGAGCACCTGATTGACGGCAACCCGGTTGCCGAGTTTACGGTAGTTAGTCGCCCGTTACCGCTCGCCATCGAAGAGAATCGGGACTAGTCACTACTCCATCTTTTTCCAGCTTCAACAAATGTGCCAGTAATGAGTAGCGCGCGATAGGATGCAACGATTGCGGAACATCGCTATAAACCCGCGACAAAAGAGTATCCAGAGATACGTCTGCATCAGCACTTAAGTCGCGAAGATGGCGCAAAGATTTGAGCTCACGCTGCAAACGATGCCGGATGAGGCTATCGATAGCGCGGGTAGGTTCTTCGATAATTGAACCATGACCCGGTGCGATAGCACGGATAGGGTAATGATGCAGCAACTCCAGTGAATCGAGATACTGCTGCATCGAACCGTCCGGTGGAGCAATCACCACAGTTGTACCCTGGTTTATATGGTCGCCGCTAAACAGAATACCGCTCTGCACATCGAGATAGCACAGATGGTTGGACGCATGGCCGGGAGTGTGAATTGCCTGCAGCACATAACCCCCCAATTCCAGTAATTCATCGTGCATAGGTACCCAACCGGGCACAAATAACTGATCCTGATTCTCCCCGGCTGGCGCAGGCATTCCCACAATGGTCGCACCGGTTTCTTCTGCCAGTAACAACGCTCCAGGCGAGTGATCACGATGCGTGTGCGTCACCACAATCCAGTTCAGATTGCCCGCAGTAAGATTCAGTAAGTGTTGGGTATGTGCGGGGTCTGTCGGACCCGGGTCAATAACAATACTGCCACCTGCTAACAGGTAGGTATTGGTGCCAGCACCGGTCATAACTCCAGCATTAGTGGCAGTAATACAACGCAATGATGGTTCAGTCATTCTGGCATCTACTCCGCACCAGCAGCATCGTCTTCAAAGACAATATTCAATCCATCAAGGCACTGAGAAACCTCACTCAGATGCACTTCACCCGACTCCATACTCGGCCAGATTGCCGGCATTAAAGATTTATCACCTTCCGCTAAAGAAGACAGAGCATCGGCCACCGAATCAAACTGACTTAAAAGCTTCAAGTTCTCCAATGTGGGGCGAGGCAACTTAAGCGCTTCGCGCCTTGCAATACCCTCGGATGGGCGAAACCATTGCAAGGCAATTGCCTCGGTGCCGTCAGGAGATGCCTGCTGGCCGGACGGCATTGGCGCCACAAAGAAGCGTGTCGCGTATCGTGATGATACCCATTCCGGTGCAATCCAGAAACTCTGGTAAACCAAAGCAGACAGGTCAAACTGCCAGCGATGCTCCTGTGCCAAACTGAGAAAATCACTAGTGCCCGCCAACAGTTGAGCGCGGGCAATTGCGAGTTCGTCCTCCGACAATTTGGTTTCTGCCAGCAAAATACCGGCTTCCTCGAATAATTCACGAGCCGCAGCCAGCCACCATGAATGAGGGTCTTTAGGCAACTGCAACTGGTTTGCCGCCTCGGCAAGCGTTAGCCCGAAGATATGCCCATGCCACTGTGACGATTTATCCTGCGACTCAAGACATCCGCCGGGAAACACCCACGAATGAGCAAACGACATGCCGCCCGGGCGCTGCAACATTAAAACTTCAATGCCGCAGTCTGCAGCGATGCAGTCGCGAATAAGCAACACTGAGGCTGCTGAACGATATCGAATAGCGGAATTCATCTGTTGGCGTAACGACACGACCGGTCAGGCTAAATTCAAAGAAAGAATGGGAGTAGAGAGTCTAGGAGTATAGCGTTTAGGCGTCCGGCAACCTGCAAATCTGGCCGTAAGGTCAACCCCGACAGAAGACCGTGGCAGAGCTACTAAGCAGGGTGCCGGACATAAAAAAACGCTCATGCTGAGAAACCTAAATAGGCGACTGATGCATTCAATGACTCGACTCACAAGAGATCGAACGAATTTATAACGGAATCGGATCTCGTACAGATGATCAAAAACCAAATGAATGCATTATTCCGACTCGTGCAATTGTTTTTTTGTCTCGAGGTGAGCAGTGCTCGCCTGCGCTGAGTCGGATATCACAGCAATAAGAACGATTCCAATTGTATATGAGCGCAGAGCGGCTTGTAGCCCTATTTAACCGAGGGGTTCCAATCACGGGCGGCCGGGAGCGGCCTTATGAGATTTGCTCATATAAACTTTTATCATTTATAAACAAGTAGTTACAAATTACCGGAGAAACCCGCCTACCCACCAGGCCGAAACCATATGGGGGCTAACAACATCCGCCGGAAAGATTGTCTGCCGCGACGGACTCAAAAGGATCTTCGTACATTAAGCCCCTAAAAGGACCTAAGTACCCTCGATCATCCCCAATAATCTCAAAAAATGACGAGAATCGAGAGGCATCAATCATTTTCGCAATATTCGCACTAACGGACACCGCCTTATTGCGTGGAAAACTCAAATCCATTGCAAAATCAAGCAGCTCGGGCTGCTCAGAAATACCACCACGATAGATCACCTGATGCCCATAATCTTCGGGGCGATTTTCAGCTCCGGAAAGCTTAAATAGCCGATATGTGGCGGAGCAAAATCGGATGTCGCCGGTTTTTTGCGCTATTTCGCGATCTTCAATATCAATGGCATGGCTCTCAACCAGCAACGGCTCTGCAAATCCGGCCTCACGGGCCAACGCAATAAAGTCATGCCAATACAAAGCGCCCGAGAGGCACTCCCCGTAAAGAACCGGGTCACGGGTTAGCTCAGCCGGAACACGACGATCCGCATACACATCGGCGAAATACAGCTCACCGCCGTCACGCAACAGATCATGAGCACTACTCAGCACCGCAGCCTTATCAATAGCAAGATTAATCACGCAGTTGGAAATAATCGCATCAAAGCTGCCCGCAGCCAATGGCAGTTCATCCAGCTTCTCGATGTTCCCCTCAAAAAACTCAACATTCGACAATGAGTAAGCAAAGCGTTCACGGTGATAATCCTGATACCGGCGTGCGACATCCAGCTGCGCCACCGTCATGTCGACACCAACAACGCTGCCCTGCTCGCCAACTAATCTTGACAGCAGATATACGTCACGACCAGCACCACAGCCCAGATCCAGAACTCGTAAACCGGTGAGCGCCTCTGGCAGAGCCAGACCACAACCGTAATAGCGGGCCATCACATCATCGTGAATATGTGCCAGCGCCTCTTTCACGTGATCAGCTGGCTGCACAACCGTGCAACAAGCGCTGGTCTTGAGGTCATCTGTGGACGCAAGCACTTCACCGTAATAACGCTGAACCTCCTGATGCAAATCAGGCTCACAACACGGAGAAGATTGGTTACTATCTTTAGCAGTCATAATGTCACCACATTCTGATCATTTTAGCTTTACAAGGACGCCTGCAATTGGCAGACGAAAATATCATCAATACAACAAGTGACATTACTCTCTGCTACAGCATCGAACAACTGCCATGGGCTCCAAATCATGGCTGATGCCGCAATAGCTGAGACACTGCTGGTGCTCTTTGCCCGTGAGCCCCATACAGGTTTGGGCAAGCGCCGGATTGCTGAACAACTTGGCAATACCGCAGCTCATGCAGTTAACAGTGAAATGTACGCCGCTGCGCTCGCTGTGCTTAATCGCTGGCCAGGGCCAGCTGCGCTTGCATTGGCTGACCCATCAACCGATGCCGACGCTCATGACACACTGTCTCGCGAGCACATCAGGCTCACTCAGCCAGATGGCAGCTTCGGTGCCCGATTCCAATCCGTCGACCGAACACTTTGCGCACAACATAGCGGGCCGCGACTGTATCTGGGCAGTGATGCACCCGAACTCAGCGAAACCTTTTACCGGATGGCGGCTGAGCAACTCGAACACTATGATGCAGTGCTGGCTCCGGCACAGGACGGTGGTGTAACGCTGCTTGGCACCCGATGCCGATGGCCCGCACTAGAGCACTTACCATGGGGCACAAACAAGCTCTGCGAAGCACTTGAGGAGGCTTGTCTGAACGAAGGGCTGAGCGTTATGAAAATGCCAGTGTCCGCTGATGTAGACACCCTCGATGATTTACTGCGACTGCGCCGCAGCCTTAAACAAGACACACGACACAATCAGCAACAACTGCTAATGCAACTCAAACAAATACTTCCGGATGTTTGTGCAGTCATACCCGTGAAACATGATAATGCGATGGCATTAACACTGAGCGAAGCACTTATCTCCCAGGGGACAGATCAGGTGCTAATTATTGACTATGAGCACAACGGTCCACTGGCAGAGGCTTGCAAGCAACTCGGCATTCACTACCAAAGCAACCCCAACAATCGCGGCACCCGACTCGATGCCGGCGCTCGCTCCTTTAAAGACGGAAACCTTTGGTTCCTGCATGCCGATGCAAAGCCTGTCTCTTATACACATCTGACGCTGCCGACGATC
>CAJXQV010000044.1 GCA_913058165.1 uncultured Chromatiales bacterium
GAGATTGCCTCTTGTCTCGTGGGCTCGGAGATGTGTATAAGAGACAGGCAGTGAACTGATCTCTAAGATTGGCGAAAATGTCAACCTACGTCGTTTTCAGGTTGTTGAGCCTCAGGGTGTTCTTGGCAGCTACATTCATGGCGGCCGCATTGGCGTTGTCGTTGATGTTGTTGGTGGCGATGAAGACCTGGCGCGTGACATCGCTATGCATATTGCAGCTGCAGCCCCGATCTGTGTTTCTGAAGACGATGTTCCTACTGAAAACCTTGAGCGAGAGCGACGCATTCTTACTGAACAGGCTTTGAACGAAGGCAAGCCTCCTGAGATTGTAGAGAAGATGATCGCGGGCCGCCTGCGCAAGCATTTGGCGCAGATCACTTTGGTTGGTCAGGCATTCGTTAAGGATCCTGATACCACAGTTGGCAAATTGCTGAAGGGCAAGGGTGCAACGGTGGCTTCTTTTATCCGCTTTGAAGTGGGTGAAGGTATCGAGAAGAAAGAAGATAACTTTGCGGAAGAGGTTGCGGCTCAGGTTAAAGCCAGCAGTTAAAGCATTTTTAAAAGGCATATTATTATCCTCGTGGCTCAGAAGAAAATCATATTGAATCCAGCTTTTCGTCGACAGGGCGTGTTGTTGGTTTCACTGTAATAATTTAAGTACCCCGCTTATGCGGGGTTCTTTTTGTAAACGAAATGTGTCGGAGGCGTAATGTCCATGTCCAGTGATCAATCGTCTTATCAACGTATTCTTCTAAAGTTGAGCGGTGAAGCATTGCTGGGTTCCAGCCAATACGGCATTGATCCCGATGTGCTGAGCCAGGTTGCCCGTGACATTGGCGCAATCAGTGCGTTGGGTGTGCAGGTGGGCGTGGTTATTGGGGGGGGCAACATCTTTCGCGGTGAAGGCCTTGCCCGTTCGGGAATGGACCGGGTTACTGGCGATCACATGGGTATGCTGGCCACGGTAATTAATTCGCTGGCCCTGCAGGATGGACTCGAGCGTCTTGGAGTGCCTGCGCGCGTGATGTCAGCTCTGGCAATTCATGATGTTTGTGAAGATTACATCCGCCGCCGCGCCGTCCGTCACTTGGAGAAGGGGCGGGTAGTCATACTTGCGGCCGGTATGGGCAACCCCTTTTTTACGACCGATACGGCAGCCACATTGCGGGCTATTGAGATTAATGCCGATGTGCTGCTTAAGGCAACCAAGGTCGATGGGGTTTATACTGCTGACCCTAAGACACACCCCGAAGCGACACGTTACTCGAAACTTAGTTTCGATAGGGTCATTGCGGACCGTCTAGGCGTGATGGATACCACAGCTATTGTGATGTGCCGCGACAACAATCTGCCGATACGTGTGTTCGACTTGCATGAAGCCGGCGCATTGTTAGCGCTGGTTCAAGGGGCTGATATCGGTACTTTGATTGTTGAAGACGCCGAGTAGGTTTAAGTTTTTTTGGCAGGTGCCGGGCAGTATTGCTCTGTGCAGAGAGAAAGGATTGTAAACAGCATGATTGAAGACCTTAAAAAAGACGGTCGCCAGCGCATGGAAAAGACGCTGTCTGCCCTAGCTGCAACCTTTGTCAAGATACGTACCGGCCGTGCTCACCCGAGCCTGTTGGAACAGGTGACCGTGGAGTATTACGGATCAGAGACGCCGTTGAATCGGGTAGCTAACATCACCGTGGATGACGCCCGCACGCTGGCCGTTACACCGTTCGAGCAGGCGCTGGTGCCGGCTATTGAGAAAGCCATTATGGCGGCAGACCTGGGTTTGAATCCAATGAGCGCCGGCAACGTCATTCGCGTGCCACTTCCTGACCTTACTGAAGAACGCCGCCGCGACCTAGCCAAAATTGTTCGAAATGAAGCAGAGCAGGGCAAAGTTGCGATTCGTAATATTCGCCGGGATATTCTTAGTGATGTTAAAGAGTTGCTTAAAGAAAAAGACATCTCTGAAGATGATGACCGTCGTGCTCAACAGGATGTTCAGCAGTTGACTGATGAGTATGTGGCTAAGCTAGATGAGATTTCCGAAGCCAAGCAAACCGAGTTAATGGCAATTTAAGCGGGCATGCCTGCTTAAATTAACTAAAAATGTCTGATCCCTCGCTCATAGAAGATCTGCCGAAGCATATAGCCATAATTATGGATGGTAATGGTCGCTGGGCGAAACAACGCGGCCATGCCCGCGCTCTGGGGCATCGGGCGGGTGTTAAAAGTACCCGTGCTGTCGTAGAGACCTGTGCTCAGCGAGGGGTCCAAACGCTCACGCTGTTTGCCTTCAGTAGTGAAAACTGGAACCGGCCGGCCGATGAAGTCATTAGTCTGATGGGCCTGTTTCTCGAAGTGTTGCAGCATGAAGTTGATGTGCTGCATAAGAACGATATTAGGGTCAGGTTTGTTGGCAATCGGAGCCAGCTATCAATGCCTCTCCAGAAGCGCCTGCAGCGTGCGGAAGACCAGACGGCCAGTAATAAACGGATGGAGTTGGTGGTGGCAGTAGCTTACGGTGGTCGTTGGGATATTGCTAACGCTGCCCGGGAGATAGCGGTTGAGGTTGAGGCCGGCCGCATATCAGCTGCTGATGTGAATGAAGAGTTGGTTGCACAGCATATGTGTCTTCGTGGGATTGAATCTCCCGATTTGTTAATTCGTACTGGCGGCGAGCGTCGCGTGAGTAACTTTTTGCTGTGGGATATTGCCTATGCCGAACTGTATTTTACCAATGTGTTGTGGCCGGATTTTAAGCCTGAAGATATTGCTGGCGCGATTGATTTCTTTCAGCAGCGCCAACGCCGGTTTGGTCGCACCGGAGAACAACTTGACTCGGCGTAAGCCACTCGGGTTGTTTGTCCGCTGATGTCGACACTTACTCTGCGCATTATTACCGCCGTTATTCTTGCCGTCGGATTTCTTGCTGTATTGTTTTTTGCGCCGGTGATCTACGCCGCCGCATTTCTTTCCTTCGCGCTGCTCATCGCGATTACCGAGTGGGCAGGATTCGCTGGTTGGAAGCCATGGCCGGGCCGAACGATTTATGCATTAGTTGCGGCTGCGGTCATGCTGGCAAGCTGGCAACAGCCTGAACCGCAATCGCTATTGCTGCCAGCATTGGCCGTTGCGGCGATAATGTGGGCGCTGGCATTGGTAGCGTTGCTCTCGTGGACCCGCAGAATTGCAAAGCCCGTTGTCGTTATTTCTGGGTTGTTGTTTTTGCTGCCGGCATGGTTAACTGCTGAGCGTTTAATACTGGCTGGCAGCGACGGCCCCGTGCTGTTGTTCTTGCTTTTCTGGATTGTTGCCGCTGCCGATATTGGCGCCTATTTCACCGGTAAAGCTCTGGGGAAGCACAAGTTGCTGCCCCGTGTGAGTCCGGGTAAGACAATTGAGGGGCTGATTGGCGGCTTAATCAGTGCTGCTATCGCCGCCTGTTTAGGGCACTATTTGCTGGACTGGGCTCTTCCGCAAGCTGCATTATTGGGCGTTTCAGTGGGCATGGCGTCGGTTGTCGGCGACCTCACGGTTAGTTTGTTCAAACGCAATGCAGGCCTCAAAGACAGTGGCAAAATACTGCCGGGACACGGTGGCGTTCTGGACCGGATAGACGGCGTGGTTGCTGCGCTGCCTTTATATACGGTACTTCTTTCGTGGTTCGGGAAACTGCCGCCGCTAATTATGGTCTGATGTTCTGATATGGAAACAATCTTTATTTCAATTGCGGCCTTTGTCGTTGCCATTGGTGTTTTGGTGGCAGTGCATGAATACGGCCATTATATCGTCGCGCGTTGGTGCGGTGTAAAGGTGCTGCGTTACTCGATAGGCTTTGGCAAACCACTGCTTATCTGGCGCGGCAAAGATCCCGATCGGACCGAGTACTGCATTTCGGCCATTCCTTTGGGCGGCTATGTAAAACTGCTGGATGAGCGTGAAGGCAATGTTGACCCTGCTGAAATTGACAGGTCATTCACGCGCAAGCCGGTTAGTTCCCGCATTGCCATTTTGGCGGCGGGCCCATTGATGAACTTTGTATTTGCCATCGTCGCTTACTGGGCTATGTTGATTATTGGCGTTCCCGGAGTTCAGCCTATTATTGGTGAAGTTGCTGAGAACTCGATTGCATCGCGGGCCGGTGTTGAGAGCGGCGATAGGATTCTTGCGGTTGGTAGCGATAGCGTTGGTACCTGGGACGGTGCAATTTTATTTATTCTTGATGAACTACTGGCTGACGAACCGATTGCTATTGAGGTTGTTAGCGAGCAGGGCAATACACGGCAGTTGCAGCTTGATATCACCGGTCGAATTAGCGACCTCACAGAACCGGGTAAATTGTTCGAGGTATTGGGATTTAAACCTTGGGCTCCGGTTGTGCCGGCCCGGGTTAGTGAGGTTACGCCTGGCGGTCCCGCAGACTTGGCCGGCGTGTTGGCCGGAGACTTGGTGGTGTCGGCAGATGGTGAATTAATTGGCAGTTGGCTGCAGTGGGTGGACTATGTCCGTGCGCGTCCGGGGCAGGCTATTGCAATGAAACTCGACCGAGATGGCATTGTTCTTGAAATTACCGCGACAACGGCTATTGCCGAAGAAAACGGTGAAAGTTTTGGTCGTATCGGAATGGCTACGCAGCCACCGGCGGGACTGGCCGAAAAATACATATCAAATCAACGCTATGGAGTCACTGCTGCGCTTGGCGAGTCGGTGAGTCGGACCTGGGCCATGTCGGCATTAACGGTGCGGATGATCGGGCGGATGTTTACCGGCGATGTTTCGGTAAAAAACATCAGCGGACCGATTAACATTGCTGAGTATGCGGGGTACTCTGCCCGCATTGGCGTGGCGCCATTCCTGAATTTTCTAGCGATTGTCAGTATTAGCCTCGGTATTCTGAATTTATTGCCTATTCCGGTTCTCGATGGTGGACAGATTGTTTATCAGGCTGTCGAGGCCATTAAAGGCTCGCCTGTTTCAGAGCGTGCTCAGTTGATTGGTCAGCAGTTTGGTATAGCAATGCTCCTCATGGTGATGTCGCTTGCGTTTTACAATGATCTGTCGCGTTTCTTTTAATTTGTTGGTTATTGTTGATTTGGTTGGCTTGTGATTTTTGCGGATAACTCTCCGGTTCTTTTTGCGCGTGCAATAAGAGCCTTGTCACTTGTATGTCTGCTAATGGTAAGCGGTGTGCTGAGTGCTGCCGATGATTTCGTGCTGCGGGATATTCGTGTCGAGGGTTTGCAGCGTATTTCTGAAGGCACGCTGTTCAACTATCTGCCGGTCAATCTTGGCGATGAGATGACTCCCTTGCGTGTGCAGGAGTCATTGCGGGCCATTTTCGACACCGGCTTTTTCCGTGACGTAACACTTTATCAAGATGGCGAAACGCTGGTTATTGTGGTGCTGGAACGTCCCTCGATTGAGTCCTTCACTATTGAAGGCAACAAAGACATTAAAACTGAGGATCTCGAAGAGCCTTTGGCAAAGATTGGTTTGAAAAGCGGTCGTATTTTCGATCAGGCAGTGCTTGATGAGGTTGAGCAATCATTGCTTGATCAGTATTACAGCGGTGGTAAGTACTCGGCTCAGGTTGAGAGTACGGTAATTGACCTGCCCGGGAACAAGGTCGCCATCCAGATCGTTATCAAAGAAGGTAAGCGCGCCAAGATCCGCCAGATAAATATCGTTGGCAATACCATTTATGACGATAAAGATATCCTCGATGAAATTGCTTTGCGTACGCCGCACTTTCTCTCATTCCTTCGTAAAGATGATCTTTATTCGCGCGAAGCTCTATCGGGTGACCTGGAAGTTATCCGGTCCATGTATATGGATAGCGGCTATGCCGACTTCCAGATTGAATCGACGCAGGTTGCGGTGTCACCTGACAAGAAAAGTGTGTTTATCACCATCAACATCAGCGAGGGTGGTGAGTTCACTATTTCGGAGGTGAATCTTGCTGGTGATCTGCTGCTGGGTGAAGAGGCATTGCGCCCCTTTCTGCAAGTGTCGCCAGGGCAGATCTATTCGCAGCGCAGCATCAGCAGCAGTGTCGATTTTTTAAAGATGGTCCTTGGTGCTGAAGGCTACTCATTTGCTGAGATACAGCCGGTGCCCGAATTGGATGAGGCGAATAAGACAGTGGCGTTGACGTTTTATGTTGAGCCCAAGAATCGTGTGTATGTGCGCAATATTAATTTTGACGGAGCGGCATCAGTCAACGATCAAGTGTTCCGACGTGAGATGCGGCAGTTTGAAGGCGCGTATCTGAACAACAGCCAGGTTGAACGTTCCCGCGTGCGTGTGCAGCGTCTGCCCTATGTCGAGCAGGTCTCCGTTGAAACGAATCCCGTGCCCGGCACCAATGATCAGGTGGACGTCGATTTCCAAATTGTAGAAGGCCTGCCGGGCAGTTTCGGCGGTGGTATCGGTTACTCCGATGGACAGGGTATTTTATTGAACGGTAACTTCGTGCACACGAACTTTATGGGTACTGGCAACCGTGTTACGGCTGACCTTAACCTTAGTAAGTACAGTACCATTATCGGTGCTTCATACACGAACCCTTACATCACACCGAATGAGGTGAGTCGCACCCTTTCGATCACTCATCGTGAGATCACCCAGTTTACTGCCAGTGCCTCGACTTTCGATACCACCACGTTAAGCCTGGGCGTTGAGTACGGCTACCCATTGTCGGAATATCAGCGGGTTATATACGGGGGTACCTGGCAGAGGTCCGAGTTGGCGACGAACCGTTTCGGCAGTTCGCAGCAGGCGATAGACTGGGTGCTGTCTAACGGCAGTCCCGAAGTGATTGATGCGACGACCGCAACCACTGGTTTTGATACATTTGAATTGTTGACCGGTTGGGTTTATGACTCCCGGGATCGCTCACTGTTTCCTACTCGGGGCGCACGGCATCGTGCTACCGTGTCGGCCTCTATTCCCGGAAGTGGAGTTGAGTATTGGTTTTTAAACTACACCTTTACTCAGTACCTGCCATTTGCACGCTACTTCATATTGGCCTTCAACTTCGAAAGTTCATACGGCGATAGCTACGGTAACACCACCTCTATTCCGCCTTATCGCAACAGGTTTGCCGGCGGTCCGAACACGATTCGCGGTTACCAAGAGAACGATCTGGGCCCGGTTGATAGCCTCGGCAACCCTTACGGCGGTAATATGCTCACTGTCTTACAGACTTCATTGATTCTGCCTTTGCCCGAGTCTTTGCAGCGTAAGACCCGAGCATCATTGTTTTTTGACATCGGCAATGTATTCTCTAACGGTAATGTAAGATTTACTGCGCCTGATGGTTCACCGATCAGCTATGCATTTGGCGATAGAGATTTGAAGTACTCCACAGGCTTGGCGGTAAGTTGGCTGTCGCCGTTGGGGTTGTTTAAGTTCAGCTACGCAATTCCGTTGAATGCTGAAAGTTTCTCGGCAACGAGTTTTGGTGATAATACCGAGCGTTTCCAGTTCACTATCGGTGGTGCGTTCTAGCCTGAGTGGAACGTTTTTTAGGTGTTAAATAATACGTCTGCATGCTGTAACCTTTGATGTTGCTGTAGGCAGTTTGGTCTGGTTTTTTGAGGAAGAATAACTATGAAAAAAATTACCCGTTTTCTCGCATTGATTACTTTGTCTATACTGACCACCGTTGCGGTTGCAGCAGAGCCGATGAAAATCGGTGTAGTTAATGCGCAACGTTTGCTGGGGGAGTCGCCACAGGCCAAAGCCGCACAGCGGGTTCTTGAAGATGAGTTTTCACCCGTGCAGGCCGAGATGGTAGTACTGCAAAATGCATTTAAAGCAAAGCAGGAAAAACTGCAGCGTGATATCGATGTGATGAGTGCTGATGAGCGTCGTAACGCCGAGCGTGATTTGCAGAATGATCAGCGTAATCTTCAGCGTCGTGCCAATGAGCTTAATGAAGACTTTGAGCTGCGTCGTGACGAAATGTTGGGTGGTATGCAGCAGGATTTGTTTTCGGAGATTCAGCGTTATGCCAATGAAAATGGCTATGACTTGGTGCTCGGTGACGGCGTGCTTTACATGGGTGGCAGTCTTGATATCACCGATGAAGTTCTAAAAGGTCTTGAGGCGCGTTTTAAGGCCGCTAAGTAAGAGAGTATTCCGGGAGAGTGTAGTGCAGCTGCATGGCACTCTCCGGGATTAATCATCTGGTCGGGGGAGGTTGAGTATGAGCGAATCACGCAGTCTTGCTGCTGTCTCTTATACACATCTGACGCTGCCGACGATCTACTCTGTGTAG
>CAJXQV010000045.1 GCA_913058165.1 uncultured Chromatiales bacterium
TGGGCTCGGAGATGTGTATAAGAGACAGTATCGATGGATGCCAACCATTTCGAAATGCCCCGCGGAGCTGTCGCAAAAGACGTTACTGCCAGTGCAGACTAAAACCAGCTGCTGACCAATGGTCTTAACGGGCGGGCACAACCATTACCGGAATATGGGACTTGCGCAGCACACCTTCACTCACGCTCCCCAGCAGCACCCGTGACACCAACCCCTTGCTGTGAGCGCCGATAACAATGAGGTCTGCATCCAGCCTCTTGCTTTCTGACACAATCTTTTCAACGTAAGGGCCCTGCACAAGAATTGCATCGCAATCGAGGCCACTATCACGAAGTTTTTCCGCCATGACCTGCAACTGCCGATGCTGATCACGAAAACTTTTTGCGACCGCATCCCGAGTAGTTTGGGGGCCCGCATCATAGCCAACAAAATCCGGATCCGGAGCGGCCACATGCAGCAGCTGCAGTTTAGCCGAAAAAGCCGCGGCGATAGATGTTGCCTTGGCGACGACATCATCGCTGAGATCAGAGAAATCAACAGTAACGAGAATATTTTTCACTGGTATCCAACTCCTTAAACAATAGCGTTTTATAGCACACTACTGCGGCTAAAAAGCTTCACCTGACTTAATCCAGCACCGGTTCGGTCACACAAGATTCCCTGCTTCGATCATATGATTCCCGGTGTTCCTGATCAATCTAAAGTCGTCGGGTGGTGAGAAATCTCGCGGCAATCGCATGAATGCAGCCTCATCAGCGTATTACCAGACCATCCATACCGCATATGATCTGAAGTCATTAGCCGCTGCGTGATTTTGCCATCCTGCTGCTAAGTGCGGTCAACCTCGGCTTTGCCCGGCTGCGGGTAGCTATCCTGCGGCAGCAACAACAAGCTCGTCTCAATACAAAGGCTTATTCACTTCGCCCACTTCAATCCTGCTAGTAGCAGACTCCACAATCAACCACTGCACGTTTTTGGCGTGACTCAAACACCACTCCGAACCGCTGCTCTCATATACTATGGAAACTCCGCCGCCTGCATAGGCGGCCATGCCGGAACATCTATGAGCCTTGCATTAATACTGGTTGCGTTTGTTGCTGCATTTTTTGCCGGCCAAATCCGATTGCCACCGATGGTGGGTTTTCTGGCTGCGGGCTTCATCATGGTTTCCTTCGGGGTCGAAGCCGGTGATGGTATTCAGCAAATCGCAAACCTCGGCATTACCCTGCTGCTGTTCACCATTGGGCTGAAGCTCGATATCCGTGACCTCATTAGGCCGGAAGCCTTCGGTGTAACGCTGATTCATATGGGCGTCACAACCGTGCTGTTCGGGTTGATTATGCTGGCTGCAGGGGCAATCAAACTCTCCCTGTTTGCCACACTTAACTGGCAAACAGCATTATTATTGGCCTTTGCGCTGTCTTTTTCCAGCACGGTGTTTGCAGTCACCGTGTTGGAAGGTCGTGGCGAAATGGGCGCCTTACATGGCCGCACAGCCATCGCAATGCTCATTTTTCAGGACATTGCAGCGGTTGTCTTTATTGCCAGCACGAGCGAGAGCCTGCCAAGCATTTGGGCCCTGTTGTTATTTGGTCTACCGCTGCTCAGGCCGGTTATTTCCTCAATCCTAGAGAAATCTGGCTATGGCGAACTCCAGGTGCTGCTGGGTTTCTGCCTAGCGCTGGCCGGCTACGAATTGTTCGCTGCAGTCAATCTGAAGGGTGACCTCGGCGCTCTCGCAGTGGGGCTAATGCTTGCTGGCACCCCAAAAGCCAGCGACCTGGCGAAATCGCTGCTGGGTTTTAAAGAAATTTTTTTGGTGTTCTTTTTTCTTAGTATCGGGCTGTCTGGATTACCTACGGTTGAAGCCGTGCTGATTGCGCTTGCGCTGATTGCATTATTACCTCTAAAAACTGGCTTGTACTTCCTGTTACTTACACGCTTTCATCTGCGCGCGCGAACCTCGACGCTGACTAGCCTCACGCTATCCAACTACAGTGAGTTTGGTTTAATCGCGGGCAGTGCTGCATTTGCCAGCGGCTGGTTAAGTGGTGAATGGCTCGTCATACTGGCGATTACAGTGGCTATTTCATTTACGATCTCCGCTCCGATCAACGTGCACGCGCATCATCTGTTCGACCGTTATGCCGGCAAATTGAGAAAACTCGAAACCATCACAGTACTCCCCTATGACCAACCGATTGAGCCCGGCAATGCAGAGATCATAGTGTTTGGCATGGGCCGCCTTGGCACTGCTGCGTACCAAACGCTAGAGGCGCAGTACGGCAAGGTTGTTCTGGGCGTAGACCGGAGCCCCGACACTGTGACCAGGCAAGTGGCACAAGGGCGCAACGTCATACACGGCGACCCCTCTGACATCGACTTCTGGGAGCGTACCCGGGGACCCTACAATATCAGGGTGGCTGTGCTCGCCATGCCCGGACATGGCGCCATACTCACTGCAATTGATGAAATTCGCTCCCGAGATTTCGGCTGCAGCATTGCAGCGGTGGCATCCAAGCATGACCAGCTTATAGAACTTGAAGAAGCCGGGGCGTCAGCCTCGTATAATTTCTATGCCGAAGCAGGCGTCGGGCTCGCGCGTCATGTGATCAACACGCTGGAACAGAATGAAGCCTCTGCGTCTAAGATAAGAGAGAGTTAAAAGCATGGAAATCGATATCGTTCTGGACTCTCACCTAAAGTCCTCAGAATTTAAAGAGCTCGGGCTATTGGCTGAACAGTACGGCATCAACACCGTCTGGAATGCCAGCTATCTCGATGGCCGTGACCCCTTCACCAACATGGCCGAGCTGGCGATGGCATCGAGTCGCATCAAGCTGGCGCCTATGGCGCTCAATGGCTATGAGATGCATCCGTTTCGCATCGCCATGGCATTGCTCACCCTTGGTGATCTGTGTCAGGGCCGGGTAGAAACCATGATCGGCGGTGGCGGTGAAGTGGTCATGTCGCTGGGTATCGAGTTTGAAAAACGGGTGCGCTATGTAAGGGAGACACTCGAGATTGTTAAGGGCTGCACGTCACAGCGCCCCTTCAGTTACAGCGGCGAATTGTTCAGCATTAAGCACTACGACCCGCAGTGGATTAAAGAAGCACCACCGTTTGTTTACGCCGGCGCGAACAAACCGCAAATGCTGCACATGGCCGCCAAGCATGCAGACGGCGTATTTATGAGCGACCTCTCCGTCACGCTGGCAACCAATGCCATTGACACCGTGTTCTCAAGAATGGATGAGCTCAGTCGCCCCAAAAACGACATGCGCTTTAACAACTTTATGGCTTGGTATGTGTACGATGACCTTGCCGAGGCCCGACATGAGGCGCGCAGATGGATTGGCTTCCGCGCCTTGTTCCGTGAATATATGATGCGCGAGTTTATGACCGCGGAAGAGTTCGCAGTCATCATGTCACGCATACCGCAAATCTACGCGATGGCACCAAAGAATGAATCTTCGGTAGAAGGCGTGCCTGACAAGTTGCTTGACCTGTGTGTCGACAAACTGACGCTAACCAGCACGCCCGATAATCTCGACGGAATTATTGAACACCTGCTTGAGTTCAAGGCAGCGGGTGTAACCCACACTTGCCTTGAGCTAAAAAAGCATCAGGCGCAAAGCATTAAGATACTCGGCGAAACAATATTGCCGGCATTACGCTAACACTCGGACTATTGATCACGCGGCACCTGCAGCAACTCGAGGACAATAGCTTTTAAAGTTCAACAACCCATATTGCCAGTGTGCACTTGGCGCCCCTCGTTAAACGCTATTGTGAGAAACACGCCTTATATACATCTGCAGAAAGGCTGCCGCGGCCAGGCCGGACGCTCCGAAAAGCATGCACATTACGACAATCTGATAGCGTGCCGCGATAAGCGGCGAGACTCCGGACAGTATCTGGCCTGTCATCAGGCCCGGCAATGTCACCAGACCCACTGCAAATAATGAGTTGGTTACGGGGATTAACGCTGCCAGCAGTGCCCGGTTTCGGGCCACACGCAGCCCCACGCCCGCCAGCAACTCCGATTCCATTCGCTCTGCCGCCAAACTAACCGCGTTCATGCTTGCAGATAGAACCATGCCGCCAAGGGGTAGGAGCAGCTGCGGGTCATACCACGGTGAGGCCTGCAAAACGAACTGTGTGATTAACGTCAGGATCATCAGGGAGGTGATACCTATCGACAACAGTGCCGGCCCCAGCAGAGCCTTTCGCTGATGGCTAATGGTGCGCAACGCTATCCAGCTTGCCGCGAGCAGCATGACTAACAGTACACCGCTCACCACGACAGCGCTGTCGCTCGCGAACACATAAGTCAGCACATAGCCCACCAACAACAGCTGAAGCAGCATCCGGAGCAAAGCGTAGGCTGATGTTCCCGCTGCACAACGCCAGCGGTACAGCACAACCAGCACCAGCAGAGCCGGAATAAAGGCCATAGCCAAGGGCAATACTTCAATATTGGCAATCTCGGTCAAAAAAAAACTCCTGCGGTTCGTCACAGTATTAATTTATCACTGTACCGCCGATAAATAATTAACCCGCCGAACCCGCATGCAGTGGTTGAAGCTGGGAACGATCCAGAAGGCACCGAAAAAGGCTCGACTATGCTGCGTGGGCGGGCTATCCTGCGCAGCGCAGTTAGATCATGATACTGACTGTTCAAACCCATGAATAACAACAGATATTCCTCGCCAAGCAGAAACAACCCTGCTGCTGCGATGGGATGCGAAGGCATTATGCCCTCGTTGACAACCGGTAGTTGAAAGTATGAATAAATTTGCGCTGATCCTATGCTCCTTTTGGCTCCTGGCCACAACAAGCGGCTTTGCTGCCGATGACGACACCGCACCCACTAAAGAAAAATGGCCATCGCGAGCATCTACCGAAGACCTCGACTGGAGCCTCACCGGCTATGTAGCGTGGATCTCAGAAGAACAACTGGGCGATATGCTCATAGGTTCCGCAAGCCTCGAAGACGACAAACTCTATGCTCTGGCGCTGAACAAGCGCTTGTATCGCTGGAACAGCGGCTGGGATTTTGAAGTTGAAGGGCAGGTCGCAAAACACGCGGGGCCGAGGCAACGCCATTGGGAGTTTAACGGTTTAGGTGCTTTTCGCTGGAATCGTTTCTACTGGGACCAATACCTCAATACCAGTGTTGCAGTGGGTCTTGGCATATCCTATGCCACCGAAGAAGGTCAGCTTGAGATCGATGCTCACGGCGACACATCCAAAACACTCGCCTACATTCTCGTAGACCTAGACTTTGCTTTGCCGCAGTACCCGAATTGGGCATTGGACATACGTATTCATCACCGCTCATCAGCTTATGGCCTCTTCAATGACAACATCCAAGGCGCTTCAAATGCGCTGGGTGTAGGCTTGAAGTATCGCTGGTAGTCGCCTGCTAAGCCTTTAAATCTTTGCGCATCTGAGCCCATAACGGCCCAGTTGTGGCAGGACTTGTAACGTAAACATAGCCCTGTTTTTCGTAGAAGGTTAGCGCACCGCCGGCTGCCTGCAGTTCAAGTGCCGGCAAGCCCGCATCAGTCGCCGCCAACTCCATTAAGCTCACCAGACTACTGGCGATACCCTGACGCGTAAAATCGGGATCAACGTAGACTGAGGTAATCTCTGCCTTCAAAAGGTTAACCGCCCCGAAGCCACATAGCCGGTTATTAAGTTCCGCAACCACAAAAACTTCTGTCTGCATTGCCTGCAGATAATCTGCGGCAACCCTCTTCTCCATCCATCGCAAAACAGACTTGTTATTACGTTCTAACGAGTCGGGCCCTTTGCCGGCAAGCACATGCACATCACGAATCTGTTGGGCGTCGGCTGGCCTCGCTTTGCGAATGCCTAATAATTTTTGGCTCATACTCAACGGGCAGCGTGCTGACAAGCAAGCACTATTCGGCTAACGGCCGCTGTTCGCGCTCGGCGTCGGCATAAGCCCGAGCCAATCATTTCACCAGCGCGATCGAACCTGAGGGTTCGATGCCAATCACTGCCCAACATCAAAGAGACGGTGTTCCGCTTAGACATACTCAGAGGCCTGCAGCACTAAAACCAGCAACCTGAGAAAACAGGTCACGCCATACAGCAATTGCCGCATCTTCATAGCGAGGGCCGGGGTCCGATGCCCAAACCAGCTTCGGCCAGCAGTAGTCAGACGGGCTGCGCCCAACGATATGCAAGTGCAACTGAGGAACGATGTTCCCAAGCGCCGCAATATTCAGTTTCTCAACACCTGGTTGCGCTTTGACGATGCCCGCCACCAGATTGGCCTCTTGCAACAACTGCTGTTGTTCATCGTGGGGAAGGTCAGTCAGCTCGGTCGCGCCCACTGTGTTCTGAGGAACCAAAATAATCCAGGGAGCACCCGCATTATTCATTAACAGCACATACGAGCAGGAAAACCTTCCAAGCAGGATACAGTCGTTGGTCAACTGCGGATGAATAGCAAAATCCGTCATTATCGGAACCTTTTGAAATAAGCCGTTTGGATTGGTGCAGAAACCATCCACGTGGTCGCTATCCTGATACCAAATAAAGTTTGATGCTTTGCCCAAAGTGGTCTGACTGTTGAGGCAAGGAACTTCTGTGTACTTGTGATTTGTTGCCGCGGCTAGGTCTTGTAGTCAAAGGAAATATCGTCTTTACGACGGTCGCGGCCGGCGCGACGATTGCTGCGCTTATCACCAACCGGCATGTCTTTAGACAAAACGCCCACAATGTCACGACGGTCGTCACTAATTCGACGATCATCAATATTCCGATACTTGCAATGACACAATGCAGGATCCGAACACTGAGCAAGTGGAATCTTAGGTGCTTCAGAGGTTAAAAAACGTCGCTCGTTATGCGCAGTCGCAGCATCACAACAATGGGAGTCGGGAAAAAATGCAAGGCCGGCGTATTTTTTCTTCTCGGTTGCAATTGGTTTCTTAGCAAAGCCTGCCGAAGAGCGCATTAACCGAAGCACCAAAAAGAAGACAACAATGCCGATCGTTGCAAGTATTAGAATCCAATCTAACATCAAACTCTCCGCCGAACATATGACCGTGATTCGCACTGCTAGCCAGCGGCAGAACCAAGCCCAATTGAAACGCGATTCAGTTTAAATCACAAGACCTGAAGGGTTATCCAGCCGATACATGTTGCCTGCGCTGCACCTTAGCCTACCCAAGTCTGTGATAAGCCTATTCCACGGTGACTGACTTTGCTAGATTTCTTGGCTGGTCGACATCCGTGCCCTTTAGAACTGCTACGTGATATGACAGCAATTGCAGTGGCACGGTATAGAGAATCGGCGCCTGAAATTCCTCAATGTGCATTGGCATCTTCAACGCGTAGATGCCGTCACCATCTTCAAAGTCCGCATTCGGGTCAGCAAACACGAATAACTTGCCTCCGCGCGCACGAACTTCCTGCAGGTTCGACTTGAGCTTCTCAAGTAAATCATCATTTGGGGCAACGGTAACAACAGGCATATCCTCATCAACCAATGCCAGCGGCCCATGTTTTAGCTCTCCCGCGGGATAAGCCTCGGCGTGAATGTAGGAGATTTCTTTAAGTTTTAGAGCCCCTTCCATCGCGACAGGGTTCTGCGCGCCACGCCCTAAGAACAGCGCATGATGCTTATCGGCAAAGTGCCCAGCCATCTTCTCAATCTGGGCATCCAGTGACAACACACGCTCAAGCATCGCCGGCAACGCGACCAATTGGTTGGTGAGGTGCCGTTGCTCATCGGCGGGCATGCCGCGATGACGGGCGAGTGCTAGCGTAAACAATGCGAATGCAACCAACTGGGTGGTAAACGCTTTAGTAGAAGCAACACCAATCTCCGGACCGGCACGAGTCATTAACACTAGGTCAGATTCACGAACCAGTGAGCTTTCCGGAACATTACAAATTGCCATAGTGGCGAGGTAGCCCTTGGCTTTTGCCGAACGAACGGCAGCGAGAGTGTCGGCGGTTTCGCCAGACTGGGACACAGTCATAAACACACTATTTGGCGGTACCACCGCGTTGCGATAACGATACTCACTGGCAATCTCAACGCTGCAGGGAACCTTGCAGTATTCTTCTATCCAGTATCGGGCAATTAGGCCAGCGTGATAACTGGTGCCGCACGCGACTATTTGCACATGCTCAATCTTATCGCTGTCTCTTATACACATCTCCGAGCCCACGAGACAAGAGGCAATCTCGT
>CAJXQV010000046.1 GCA_913058165.1 uncultured Chromatiales bacterium
GTGGGCTCGGAGATGTGTATAAGAGACAGGGCTATGGCACGTGCATTACTCAAACCGCTTGCCAGAACCTCAATTTTGAACCCTGCGGGCAGGCTAATATCCAGGTACGGCGACTCAACAGTTAAGGGAGCATCTGCGGCAACAACATTAGTCGCAGCAATCACCAGGGCAATCAAACTCAGTAGTGCGCGCATAAACACTCTCCAGTAAAGGCCTGCGCTCCGCAGCAGCGCAACTACTCCGCCAATAAGAATAAAGACAGACCAGGCCAAAATGTAATCAGAATAACGGCTGCCATAAGCAATAACAGGAATGGCATAGTAGCAAGATACACACGCACAATCGGTTGATCAAAGCGATAACTTGCAATAAATAGATTGAGACCAACCGGTGGTGTCAAATAGCCCAACTGCATGGTTGCCAGAAACACTATGCCCAGATGAACCGGGTGCACGCCAAACTCGGCGGCAACCGGCAGGATCAATGGCACCACTAGCACTAGGGCTGAGAAAATATCGAGAATGGCACCCAGCAGCAGCAGGAATAAGAACAGCAGCAATAAGAAACTGGTTCGATCCGACACCAGCGACGTGACTACAGATATCAACTGCTGCGGCACTTCGGCATCGATCATGTAATTGGTGGATGCCAGTGACGCACCCAGAATTAGCAATATGCCGCCCACCAGCACCATCGACTCACGCACAATACCCGGCAATGCCGTAAACGCGATCTCGCGCTTTATAAATACTTCAACCACCAGCACATACAGCGACGTTACTGCAGCGGCTTCTGACACGGCCAAATAGCCCGAGTAGATACCACCCAAAACAATCACCGGCAGCGGAATCTCCCACATGGCCTCACGCAGTGCGCCGAACACCTCACGAAAAGAAAATTCACTAATTGGCTGACGGTTGTGACGATTCACCCACAAACAATAGGCCGCTACGACGGCCATCATCAAAATACCGGGCACAATACCGGCGATAAATAAGTCGTCAATTGAGACCTGAGCCACAACGCCATAAAGAATTAATGGCAGCGACGGGGCAAACAGCAATCCGAGGCTAGCACCCGCAGTTAATAGCCCAAGATTAAATTTGTCGGAGTAACCAGACTGTTGCAGTGCCGGATACAACAATGCACCAAGCGCAATAATAGTGACGCCGGAGGCCCCGGTAAAGGCCGTAAAAAATGAACAGGCCACAATGGCCACAATGGCCAGGCCGCCGGGCATCCAGCCCAAAAGTGCATTCGTCACACGCACTAAGCGGTCAGGAGCCTTGCTCTCGCTAAGTATATATCCGGCAAAAGTGAATAGCGGAATCGCAAGTAAAATCGGCATTTCAGCAATACCGAATATTTCAATCGCAATGGCTGACAGATCAATATCGTTGCGCAGATAGCCCAACATGGCGCCACCGGAAATTAGGATGAACAGCGGTGCGCCCAGCAATGCCAACAACACGATAACGGCACCTGAAACGATCATGTTCCATTACCCGCAAATCGGAAAAAAATTATTGCGCGACGAGCTGTCCAGACGAGATATCGATAGCCAAGTAAAAAGAATGCCAACGGCAAAATAGACTGGAACATCCATGCCGGCATATCGGTAAGGACTACGTCGCCATATCTATAGGCTTCGGCCACGAAGTTGAAGGAGTACCAAGCCAACACAAAGGATACAAATGATGTGAGCAAATTCATTGCAGCTAGAACAAATGCCTGTGGTCGCGGAGGTAAAAATTGCGACAACACATCAATGGCTATTTGCCGGTCATCGCGAGCAGCCGCGACGGCCCCCAACAAAGCCAACCACAACAACATTAAGCGCAGTGCCTCGTCGGCCCAGGGAAAACCACCACCCAAAAAATTACGCAGAAAAATCTGGCTGCTGGCAAGCCCAATCATGCCGATCAATAAAACGGCCAGACAACTGTTCTCAAGCGAGCGACCGAAATGATCGGCACGCTGGAGAAAACCCGGATTGTCAGCTTCGCTATTCAATCTCTCTATGTCTTCTTGATTATGAATCGTGAGCGGCAGGAATTAAGAGTACTAACGAACCTTATTGCGCAGCGCGGTAATCAGCAAGCATCTTTTCGACCCGGGCCAACAGATCAGGAGTGTAGCCCCCTTCAGCCCATATTTTTGCGTTCGACGCGGCAACCAAGTCAGCCCACGAAGCAATTGCGCCGGGTGCAGGCTCAATAAACTCAATACCGTTTGCCTTCAAAGCAGCTTCCGCCTTTACGTTATCGCTGCGATTCATTTCACCAAAAGTGACATAGGTTCTTGTCATGACTTCACGGAATACGTTTTGGTCTTCCAATGACATTTTATCGAACACCTTTTTTTCGATGGCCATGATGCCAACAGTGTATGCAATCGGCTGCATAGTTACGTATTTTACTTTGGTATACCACTGCAACAGGAGTGCGGCCGAGGTGGGCGTAGCCACATAATCGAGCAACCCAGTTTGCAGGCCGGTAAGCACATCAGAAATGGGCAACACTACCGGTGACAAACGCATAACTTCCATTGAAGCATAGGTTACTGCATCACCCTCAGGAACCCAGGTTTTCTTACCTTGAAGGTCTTCAATTGTGCGTGCCGGAGCACCGCCCATCAGATACGCAAAACCGCCACCGGCAGAACCGAACCCCACGAGCCCTACCTTCTCCATTCCTGCCATTAGTTGCGCATCAATCTGCGCCTGAACGTAATCAACCTCTTCGAGTGACTCAAACAGCAATGGAAGACCATAAATACTGAGGTCAGGGAACCGTTCGAGTAACCCACTGGCAGCAAATGCACCGCCCTGTAATTGGCCAATACGCATTTTGCGCAGCACTTTACGGTCATTACCCATCACTCCGCCACCGTAGTATTTCACGGTAACGCGGCCGGAAGTTCGCTCGCCTATCTCGGCGGCCGCAGCACGCATCTCTATCATCCAGGCAGAATTTTCCGGGGCGATGGTCGCAATTTTAAACACCTGCGCGCTTGCGGTGCCCGCCAATAAGAAGATAGCGCTAACCAGCGTAAGTATTTTGATTGATTTCATTATGGTGTATCCGTTCGGTAGTTCTAAGTCAGACAGAGCACCCAATAATGAGTGCTCCAAGCGCCTAAAAATATCCATCTGCCGATTCTAGTAATGCTTCAGCTTGTTCCTGAGCCATAACATTAAATAATGTCATGCCAGACTGTTCGACAGGAGCGGCCAACACTTCGTTCAGTAATTGGTCATGTAACTCACGATCATAGACCAGACGCGCATAGCTGCGAGCGTATTCCACCTTCGCTGGAAGATTCTCCCCTTCACTCATCGCAATGGCTTTCTCAAAATACGCCTTGCCCTCTGCTGGCTTTCCGCCCAGCGCTTCCGGTCGCAAAGTACTCAGAACGCCAAGATATAAATAAATGTCGAGCTCATTCTCACTGCCACCGATACTCAATAAATGCTCCATCGCAAACTGAATTTTAGGCAGATCGGCAATTGCAACGTAATCGTCGCTGTTGCTGCGGATATACGCGAGACTGGTTAACGAATACGTGTACAACTCAGCAGCAGCACTCGCGTTGACCTGACTGACCTTTGCCACAAACTCGTCATACGATAGACCTTTTAGATTGCATGCATCTTCATCGGCCGCACACAAGGCACGCTCACCGTAAATACGAGCCCGCGAAGTAAGAAGTTTAGCGCGCTCCGGGTCATCAACAAATACGGCACCGTACGCCGCGTACATTTGACCACCGGCATTGAGTATTGCTGCATTGTCCGGGTCACTAACAATAAAACTATCTACCAGCAGTAGGTAAGAAGGCACCGCCTCGCGAACTAACTCGGGGTCGTCCTGCTCCAACATTGCGGTGGTCAAATTCGCTGCCAGGCCTGCGCCGGCGCGCGTAGCAATTGTGGAACACCCCGAAAAGAAGATCGAAGCAAGAATGACAGGCAACAAAAAACCCGCGCTACCGGAAGTAATGCGGGCCTCTGCTAAGCCTGCTAATGCATACAACTTACGCATAAAATGCACCGTTGAACTCACTAACATAACCAACCGATGTTAAGAAAAACTTAAACCGGAGGTACTTAGAGCTTTTCTTTAATACGTGCAGATTTACCACTGCGCTCTCGCAAGTAATACAGCTTCGCACGGCGAACAGCGCCGCGACGCTTTACGGTGATGTCGGCAACTGAAGGGCTGTATGTTTGAAAAACACGTTCAACGCCTTCGCCATGTGATATTTTACGAACCGTAAATGCAGAATTCAACCCGCGATTACGCTTAGCGATAACAACACCTTCATAGGCCTGCAAACGCTCACGTTCACCTTCACGAATACGCACCTGAACCACAACGGTATCACCCGGTGAAAACTTAGGAACCTCACGGTTCATCTGCTCGGCTTCGATTTGCTTAATAATGTCACTCATGACCTGTCTCTGATTAGTTCTAAAGTTTTAATCCGCAGCGATGGCCTATTTGGCATTCTCTGCGATGAATTCCTGAAGAAGCTTTTGTTCTTCTTCGCTTAACTCTTTTTGTTCCAGCAAATCCGGGCGTCGCTGCCAGGTTCTGCCCAGAGATTGCTTTAATCTCCAGCGACGAATTTCAGAATGATTGCCATTCAGCAACACCTGCGGCACCGTCATGCCTTCAAAATCTTCCGGCCTCGTATAGTGAGGGTGGTCTAACAACCCGCCCATAAACGAATCCTGTTCAGCGGAGCTATCGTCACCCAACACTCCGGGCAATAAACGCACCACAGAATCGATGATTGCTGCGGCGGCTACTTCACCTCCACTCAGCACAAAATCACCAAGTGAAATTTCTTCGCCACCAACGCTTTCCAACAAGCGCTCATCAAAACCTTCGTAACGCCCTGCCACCAGCAACATACCCGGCAACTGCGATAATTTTATCGCGACGCTCTGGTCAAACTTTGTGCCCTGCGGCCCCAGAAAAATAACCGGGCTACCTGCTGGCAACTCAGCACGGGCCTTATCGATTGCGGCACGCACCGGTTCAACCTTTAAGACCATGCCGGGACCACCACCATAAGGTCGGTCATCCACAGTCCGGTGCACATCTGTCGCGAAATCACGTGGATTAACGCAGTTGAAGGTCACCTGCTCCCGCTTAATTGCTCTACCGAGCACACCATGCGAGACCATGCTTTCAGTAAGTTCAGGAAACAGACTAACAACGCCTATATCCATAACACTTACCTTCTCTATTTTGTTATCACTCCGGTTCCACCCAATCAATCTGAATAATACCGGCATCCATGTCGACCGACTTAATGACATCTCCGACAACGTACGGCACTAATCGCCGTTTTTTGCCTTCGATAACCAGCACATCGTTCGCACCGGTTTCAAGTATGGAATCAACTTTACCGAGCAACTGGCCTGCTGTGTCGGTCACATTAAGACCGATAAGGTCACGCCAATAATACTCGCCTGCAATTAAATCTGAAAGCATATTGCGGGCCACAAAAATCTCTGCACCCGCTATGGCTTCAGCAGCATTCCGATCATCAACGGTCTCGACCCTTGCAACCAGGCCCTTCCCGTGAATGCGCGCCTCAAGCACATCAATTTTCCACTCATCGGGCCCCAACTTCAGGGTCCATGGCAGATAACTGACAATGTTCTCAATCGGACTGGTAAAAGAATGCACCTTTACCCAACCCTTAATTCCGAAAGCACCGGTGATTTTACCAACCAGGACTTGCTCTTCAGCCTGCTGTTCAGTGCTGGAAATGCTCAACGGAATAGCAATCGCAAAAACTAAATTTAAGCAGCAGCTTGCTTACGAAACTTCTTAACCAGGTCCGCAACTGTGTCGGTAGGCTGTCCGCCCTGAGCCAACCAGTAATCAACACGCTCGATGTCGATACGCAGAGATTCTTCACCACCGGTTGCACGGGGGTTAAAGAAACCAAGTCTTTCTAGGTAACGTCCATCGCGGCGATTCCGTTTGTCGGTCGCTACAATGTGATAAAAGGGTCGCTTCTTGGCGCCGCCCCGTGACAAACGGATGCTAACCACTGTGTATTTCTCCTGAGATTTGCGGGTCGGCAGCTGCCCGCGCAACGTCATTAGTCTGCCTGAGTGTATGTAAGCGCGGAATTTTACTGGAAAAAACCACGCGGTGAAACCCTGTAGCGAAGAAAATCGGGCTGTTAGGGGCAAAAACTGGCAATTGATGGCTTAAGCGAACCCCATTAAGCGCTTATCCGGGTCGAAAACCGCCGCCGCCAAGATTTCCGAGCCCCCTCATCATGTTCGCCATGCCACCCTTTGCAGCCTTCTTCATCATCTTCTGCATCTGCAAATGCTGTTTCAACAGCCTATTCACATCGGGAACCGCTTGCCCGGCTCCGCCTGCAATCCTGCGTTTGCGCGAACCATCAATGTTTTTGGGGAACCTACGCTCGTCCGGGGTCATTGAATTAATTAGCGCCACCTGACGCTTAAGCAGTTTGTCATCCATGCCCTGAGCCATGGCTTTCGGATCGACGTTCCCTGGCAACGGCATTTTCTCAAGCAGACCAGCCAGTCCGCCCATATCCATCATTTGCGAGAGCTGATCTTTAAGATCATTCAAATCGAAGCTCTTACCCGCCTTAACCTTCTTTGCCAACTTTGCGGCTTTTTCATGATCTATTTTCTGCTCAACCTGTTCGACCAGGCCGAGCACATCACCCATGCCCAATATGCGGCTTGCCATCCGCTCAGCATCGAACAATTCCAATGCCGCCGTTTTCTCGCCGGTACCAATAAACTTGATAGGCATACCCGTTACAGACTTAACCGACAATGCAGCACCACCCCGGGCATCACCATCGACTTTAGTAATAATGACACCCGTTATTGGCAGCGCCTGGCCAAACGCATCGGCTACCTGCACAGCATCCTGGCCAGCCATACTGTCGATAACGAACAGTGTTTCAATCGGATTACTAATGCCATGAACTTCTGTAAGTTCGTCCAATAACTCCTGATCCAAACGGGTACGACCGGCGGTGTCAAGAATAAGCACATCGCTCTGACGCACACGCGCCTCGCTAATCGCACGGGTGGCAATAGCAGCGGGTTGCTCGCCATCATTAAATGGCATGAAGTCTGCGCCAACCGCTTCGGCCAGAGTTGCCAACTGCTGCATAGCTGCAGGCCGTCGCGTATCGAGACTGACCAGCATGGTTTTCTTTTTCTGATTTTCTTTCAGATACACTGCGAGCTTCGCGGCGGTAGTGGTTTTACCAGCACCCTGCAGACCGGCCAGAAGAATGACAGCCGGAGGCTGCTGCCGCAGATTTAAAGTGGCATCATCAGCGCCCAGAGTGGCCACCAGTTCGGCCTTCAGGATCTTAATAAAGACCTGACCGGGGTTCAGGCTCCCTGAAACCTCCGTACCCAGAGCACGGACACGGACCTTCGCGATCAAGCTCTTAACCACGGGCAAGGCCACGTCAGCCTCAAGTAAGGCCTGTCGCACATCCCGAATAACCACGCGGATGTTTTCTTCGGTCAGTCGACCGCGACCGCGGATTTTATTGGTAGCGTCTCTGAGTCTGGAACTAAGTGTGGCAAACATGCGTAATCCTGATATTTCGTATTTGCTATGCCGTAATGCGGCATTAGCGGTGACACAACAACCTTAGCGAGTGGTAGGCAGCTCGCTCTGGGGCGTTATTGTAACCGCATTTTATTGCTGAAGACTGCCATTCATACGCCGATAGCGGCTGAAATTCCGGTGCGTTCGGCACGGATTGCTTGACAGAAACCCCACGGCAAACGAGGATTTCAAATTAACTCTCTATTATAGGAGCTGCACTCTCTTGAGTGACGACGTCCCAATAGGCGCTTTAATAGGCCTGCTGTTCATTTTGCTGCTTTTATCTGCATTTTTCTCCGGAACTGAAACGGCTCTCATGAGCCTGAACAGATATCGATTGCGCCATAAGGTTCGCAACGGGCATCGCGGTGCCCGTTTGGCAGAAAAACTTCTGGCCCGACCCGACCGCCTTATCGGCCTGATTTCTGTCTCTTATACACATCTCCGAGCCCACGAGACAAGAGGCAATCTCGT
>CAJXQV010000047.1 GCA_913058165.1 uncultured Chromatiales bacterium
GAGATTGCCTCTTGTCTCGTGGGCTCGGAGATGTGTATAAGAGACAGGGATTCATACCATCAAAGTGGAGCGCCGCGATGACTTCTCGCGACACATGGAAGCTCATGGCATCATGACCAGCCGGGTTCATGAACGAAACGACAAACACTCCTGTGTGAGTCAGTACAAAACAACATTACCTAAGCTCGATGAGCTGGTCGATGAAATGGTTTGTATTCCGAATGGCTGGTGGCTGTCAGATGACGACCGACAGTACGTTCTGGATTGCATCAAGAAAGGCTGGTAACTCAGCCGTTACTGTAACAATTAAGCTGCCAGGCTTTAATCCTGCCAAGGCCCCGGGTTCGTCCGCACTTGTCTCATTAGCTTCGCAATATCGTCACTCACAGTGGCGATGCGGAGCTCTGCAATGGCATCACCAAGCATCGGTAGCTTCGGTAGCGGCTTATCATCCACCAGGCCAATAATCAGCAAATAGAAATAGCGGGCAGTAGTGCTGCGGCGCCTGATACGGCTCGCTAGGGTGTAATCCTCGCGACGATCATTCTGGGTCGGCCCATGCCGGCGCACATAGTAAATATCGGCCAGGCGGATCAACCAGCGCGCAATGGACAGCGGAAAGCGGTTAGCGAGCTTATCGAAGCGCCCGCGGGAAAATAACAAGGCCCCTTCAATCGCGCCAACCTCTGTAAAACCCCCAATGTGCTTCAGGTTATCGCTCTGACGATAGCGAATCCGCGAACCGCGATCCGCCATTAGCAGCGTCAGCACCTTACCGCTGTCGTAATCGGCCTTCTCCTGTCCCATTTTACGCAAGGTGGCCTGATGCTCGGGCGCTAGTTCCTGCCAACCGCAAACTTTAAGGCCTACGCCGGTTGCCTCTCTGGCACGCATAAATTCTTTGTTGTTATAAATCACAAAGTAATCGCAGGCTATAGTCAGACCACTTTCGGTGTAGGCATGAATCCCATGCATATGCCTGAAAAAGTCGGGCATCGTAATGTCTTTTTCGTTGTACCAAAGCGGCAAGCAGGATGAAAAAACTTCCGCCTGTTGCAGGTCAGCCTTAAAATCTTCGAGAAATGGACCGACTGCAAGAATGTCGGAATCCATAAAACAGAACCAGTCGGAATCGGTTCGGGCATGCAAAAAGTCGAGTGTTTCGCCATGTGGGACCATGCGCTTTTCAGGCATGATCAATAATTCCAAACGATCATCCAACGCAGCAATTGCCCGCAGCAAATCACACTCGTCATCTGAGCAACCGTTGGCCACCATCCGATAACGACAATCAGACCAACTCAGCAGCGTTGAAATAAAGGGTGTCAAATAACGCACGGTGCCCGGCGTATAAATAACGTTGAACTGCAGCTCAGATGTATTCATGAAGTTTGGCAACCGTTCGTCGCGTATAGATAGTGGGTATAGAGATGAATATATAGCCAAAGTCACTAATTACCAAGACCCAGACTGCGGACAACAAAAAGCCGGCATCAAGCCGGCTCTTCAATAACTCAACAAGTTTCCTGATTAGGATGCCGCGGCGTTGCGCACCCGAATAATGATCTCAACATCACTCTCTACTGTTCCCTGAGGCAAATCAGGCAGGCCGGTGATACGCACGGTAGCGTCATCGATATCAATCAACTCACCGGTATCAACATTGTAAAAATGATGATGCGGGTGTGCCGTCGAATCGTAAAACATCCGCTCCGGGTCAACAGCAATCTCGCGAACAATACCTTCCTTCGATAACAGGTTTAAGGTGTTATAGACGGTGGCTTTAGAAAGACGACTGCCCTTCTCTCTTAGCTCCCTGAGTATCTGTTCCGCCGACATATGGCGCGGTATGGCGAGCAATAATTCACCAATCTCCAAACGCTGCCGTGTTGGACGAACTCCCTTGTCACGCAGACGCGTCTCTAATTCTTGTTGTAATCCCAATGCAGGCTCCCCCGAGTGCTGCGATAAATATGGGCATTGCTGCCCATTGCTGACTTGTGATTCTAGCCCCACCGGCACCGACGCTGCAAAACTAATGCGGTCCACTTGTTTCATCTTTGTCGTTAGTTTCATGAGCAAAGTGCGATAAATGACTATCGCTGCTGAAGATTGTTAGTAAGACAATAGCCCCTCAATGAAGAAAATAATGCGCCACTCAGCCATCTACCGGTCAGCTATTCCCCCGCGAGCTCACGGGCACTCGCTTCCAGAGCTGAGCGCTGCTGTTGCCATTCTGGCAATACTTTTTGCATCAGCACTCCCGGCACTAACGAACCTCGCCACCGGAGCGCAACAACGGGCCCACGGCAATGCCTTTATCGACGCCGTGCGTTTCGCAAGAGAAACCGCCGCCAGCACCGGTGAGCAGATAATTGTGTGCCCCCGCGGAGAAAGCATCATTTGCGGCAGCGACTGGAACAGCGGCTGGGCAGTGTTTAATATAACCGCCAATAAAACCAACACACTGCGCGAATACGTTATCAACGATTCCGCAATTCGAATTAATGCCAACAGGCAGAAATTTGTTTTTCAACATCATCTGCGCGCAACCAACGGCAGCATCAACTTCTGCAGCGGGCAACCGGCAGCTCATCTCAAAGTTATTGTGAGCTACACGGGAAAAACCACCCTAACCAAAGCACAGAACACAGAGGCCGGCGGATGTCATTAGCTCAACGCGGCAGCGGTCTGCTCGACTGCCTAATTGCTCTAACGGTTATGTCGATCGGGTCGCTGGGCATGGCTGAAATGGGTGTTCATCGACAACAGCTTCTACTTGCGGCTAATCAGCACGCGGAGACTGTCGAAGCAGCATGGAATACAGCGGTGCTGCTGGGCAGCACCGGAGGGCTGGCTAGCGAGGCCATTGCCCCGGCTGACGCACGGTTCAATATCGCCCTGTATTCTGATAATGGCGGCAGCAGCATTCTGGTTCGAAGAGTGCTACAGAATAACCGCACCATTTCGGTATCAATGCCCGTGCAGATTTCGAAGCGACTCAGCCCATGAATCTGAACTGTTGCCAAACACGACCACCTCCGGGCGGCGTCTCACTGGTCGAAGTGCTCATTGCAACAAGCATCGGATTATTTTTGGTGGCCGGCAGCTTAAGTTTGTACGCCAACATCCGTCGTATAGAAAGCCAGGCCAACATGCAACTGCATATACAGGAAAGCGCAACCTTTGCACTCGACATTATTAGCCACGACTTACGCATGGCTAACTTCTGGGGGCTACACAATGACCCTCGGCATCTGGTAACCGGCAACTCAGGCGTCATCTACTGCCGCAACAACGATGTCACAGCATGGGCATTGCAGTTAATACAAGCTATCGAGCTTAATGGCAGCTTAGCACCGTGCATGAATCAGCCCGGCAGAAACCCGCATACCGATCGGCTCACGCTGCGATATGCATCGGCAGCACCGGCGGCTCCCGACCCGAGGTATGTGCAAATACACACTGACCATCGCTGGGGGTATCTGCATAAAAATGGTACACCCGACCCTACCGGCATGCATAACCCAGAGAACTTCCAGCTGCTCATACACAGCTACTATCTAAGCGCCAATACACCGACCAGCCTCCCCGAACTCCGTCGATGGGCACTCGGCAGCAACGCCACCATGCGCAACGAAATGGTCATGCCGGGCATCTCGGCATTCGAAGTAAGTTTTGCGTATATGCGCACTGGCCAGCTTGTCTGGAAAAATATCATTGACAGCAATCCGCTGTTAGCGCGCATTACGCTAACTGCCATAGGCATTCATGCCACAGAGACACTCGAACACACAGCCTCACGTATCATCGCTTTGAAAAACCTACCGGCATCCGCTGCCCCCGCTGGCGACCTGAAGGGCGATTCCAATTCTCCGGCAAGCAGCCCGCCGACATGAGAGGAACACTTTCTGGGTTTGAGAGCTCAGCAGGAATTGCATTGGTCGCCTGCCTGATTATATTGACAGCATTGGCTCTTATTGCCATTAACGGCAACGACCGTTCTATTGTAAATTTCCGTTTGGTTGATAACCAACAACGCCGCGCTCACAGCTTCATGCTGGCCGAAGTGGGAATCGAGCGGGGAATCAGTCTGCTTAGCAAGCAAGCGCCCTCATTTGATCCGACTGTCAGAAAACTGGACCGCGTCGAGCGCAGTGAAGGCTCATATGAGGTGTATCTGGCTTATAAAAACAGCGATCTCCTGTGCACAGAAGGCAATAACAAGGTCATAAACGAGGAAAGCGATACAGGAAGAACCCAGCGACATCACTATGAAATAGTGAGTGGCGCAGATGCCGGGCGCAGTGCCTGGTCAGCGCACGCCCGAGGAGTTTCATTATGCGATTATCCGGGGACTGCCGGATCAATAAAAGTTGGCTACTGGCGACCACTCAGCAAAGCTGAATACAACCTATTGCTGCAAGGAACGTCAACGAAAAATGCAGAAGATGACATCAGCAAATAAAATGACCTAGGGTCAGCAATGCCTAAGGATCGGTAGAGCGCCGGTCCTTGCCTTCAAGATCGGCAGCCCGACGACCGCCACGCTTCTTTTCCAGAAACAGGTGGTCCCAAATCACGAAAGTGACACCAACAGTAATTGCCGAGTCGGCCACATTAAACGCAGGCCATGCGTATTCACCAACGTAGATCAACAAAAAATCAATAACATGACCGTAGACCATACGGTCGATAACGTTACCAATTGCGCCGGCAAGCACCAATGCTAGGCCCAATGACAACAAACGATGGCGCTCTCTGGGCAAGTGCCACTGCCACCATAAAATCACGCCACTGATAATGGTTGCGAGACCGGTAAAAAACCAGCGCTGCCACCCGGACCCATCGGCAAACAAGCTGAACGCTGCACCGGTGTTGTGTAAGCGCACAAGATCAAAAAAAGGAAAAACACTAATTCGCTGATACAACTGAAAGCTGTCGACAATAAGCCACTTGGTGAGTTGATCGAGCACAATGACTGCGCCAACGAGCCATAACCAACGTAATGAATCACGCCCGGAAATAGTCTGGGTATCAGTCCGGCGATCGGCCTGAGCATTTCCATTGACATCATGCATAGTGACGTACCTCTCCTGAACCATCGACGTTATCAGCACAACGGCCACAAATCGATTCATGACCAGCGACGCTGCCGACATCCGGACGTCGATGCCAGCAACGGCTGCATTTCTCAGCGCTACTGCTCGCTACGCTTACCGAGAAGCCGTCGCATTCTTTAGCGCCGGATGGCTTTTTTGCCGCATCGACAACCCGAGCCTCCGAGGTGATAAACACGAACCGCAATTCTTCACCAACGCTCTCAAGTGCCGCTTTAATTGCTCCATCGGTGTAGACGGTAACATCTGCCTCTAGCCCTGAGCCCAAGGCTCCGGCAGCACGCTGCTCTTCAAGAGCCTTTGAAACGCCCTCACGCACTATGATCAGGCTGCTCCAGTCGATATGTTGCTCGGCTGCGACCGGAATATTATAAAACTGGTCATAGAAAACTGAAGCCTCCCGCTCACCCGGCAACAATACCCAGATCTCTTCAGCAGTAAAACTTAGAATCGGTGCCAGCAAACGAACCATCGCTTCGCTTATGTGATACATCGCTGACTGAGCTGAACGCCGGGGATGGCTGTCGGCTCCAGTCGTGTATACACGGTCTTTAATAATATCGAGATAAAAGCCGCCCAACTCAACTACGCAGAAGTTATGCAGTAACTGATAGGCACGATGAAATTCGTAAGCCTCGTATGCCGATAAAACCGATTCCTGCAGCTGCGCTATGCGCTGCACAGCCCATTTATCCAACTCAACCAACTCATCAACGTCGAGAAGGTTTACTGAAGGATCAAACCCATCCAGGTTACCCAACAGAAAGCGCATCGTGTTCCGCATACGCCGATATGAATCGGCAACACGCTTCAGTATTTCATCCGAGACCGTCATCTCGCCACGATAGTCCGTCGCAGAAACCCATAAGCGCAGGACGTCGGCACCGAGGCTGTTCGCAACAGTCTGAGGAGCCACGGTATTGCCCAGCGACTTGGACATTTTGTGGCCTTTCTCATCGACTGTGAAGCCATGAGTCAATACTTGCTTGTATGGCGCAGTGCCATTCATAGCTACTGCGCTCAGCAATGAGCTTTGGAACCAACCACGATGCTGATCGGAGCCTTCCAGATAAAGGTCGGCCGGGTAAACCAATTCATCACGACTGCTCGTAACGCAGTGATGCACCATGCCCGAATCCATCCAAACATCCATTGTGTCGGTAGTGCGTTCGTAATCATCGGCGGTAGCCCCGAGAAATTCGGCAGGATCCGCATCAAACCAGGCATCTATACCCCCGGTATCCATTTTATCCGCAATAGCGTCCAACAAAGCCGGAGTATCGGGATGCAACTCGCCAGTTTCTTTTTGCACAAACAACGGTAGCGGAACACCCCAAGTACGTTGCCGCGAAATACACCAGTCCGGGCGGCCCGAAACCATGCCCTCAATACGCTGCTCACCCCATTCCGGAATCCACTGAACTCCGCCAATTGCTTTTAATGCATCCTTGCGTAACCCGTTTTGGTCCAGGCTCACAAACCACTGCGGTGTCGCACGGAAAATGAGTGGCGTTTTATGACGCCAGCAATGTGGAAAGCTGTGAGTAAAAGCAACCTGATGCAACAAACGGTGCTGATCCTCAAGCCGCTGGACAATGTCCTTCGCCGCTTTATAGATATGCTGGCCACCAAAAATACCGGTGCTTTCCAGATACACGCCGTCACCTGCCACAGGGTTATCGAGCGGCAAGTCATATTGCACGCCTACAGCAAAATCCTCCTGACCATGACCGGGGGCGGTATGCACTGCGCCTGTGCCGGCATCCAGAGTGACGTGCTCGCCGGTCACTACCGGAACACGTCGATCATAGAAGGGGTGATCAAGCTGCAAGCCCTCCAGCGCCAAGCCCGGAAAAGTCGCCAGCACCTGAGTATCTTGAGCGCCAAAACGCTGTAACGCTTCAGAGGCAAGCCCTTCCGCCAGAACCAGCCTTTCGACCTCATCATTTATGCTGGTTTCAACCAGCACGTAAGGCAATTCAGGGTTCAATGCCACAGCCTGATTGGCGGGCAGAGTCCAGGCAGTGGTAGTCCAGATAGGAATAGATACTTTGCAATCTTTTCGATCAAGCTCAGCCCCGGCTAATGCATCGACCAAACAAGAATAAAGCTCATCGGGTTTAGCTACAGGGAAACGCACATCGATAGCCACCGATTGCTTGTCCTGATACTCAACCTCAGCCTCGGCAAGTGCGGAACGACAATCGAGACACCAATGGACTGGCTTATAGCCGCGATACAGATGCCCATTTTCAATGATCTTCTTAAAGCCACGCACCTGATTCGCTTCGAACTTTGGATCGAGCGTTAGATAGGGATTATCCCAATCGGCTAATACGCCAAGGCGCTTAAAGTCTTCGCGCTGACCGTCCACCTGACGCATCGCATACTCACGGCAAGCCTGGCGAAACTCGGTGGCATTGAGTTTATGCCCGACCTTGCCTTTCTTCTTCTCAACCTGCAGCTCAATCGGCAAACCGTGACAATCCCAACCGGGAATATAAGGCGCATCAAAGCCTGCCAAAGTGCGCGACTTAACGACGATATCCTTAAGCACTTTGTTGACCGCATGGCCAATATGAATAGGACCGTTTGCATACGGAGGTCCATCCATCAGCACAAATTTCGGCCGGCCGGCTGAGCGCTTGCGAATTTCGCCATAACGGTCTTCCGCATACCACTGTTTCAACATGCCGCGCTCACGATTGGCCAAATTGGCTTTCATCGGAAACGAGGTGCTCGGAAGGTTCAAGGTGTCTTTGTAATCTGTCACTACTTCATCCAATTGATTTAATTCTGTCTCTTATACACATCTCCGAGCCCACGAGACAAGAGGCAATCTCG
>CAJXQV010000048.1 GCA_913058165.1 uncultured Chromatiales bacterium
GGCTCGGAGATGTGTATAAGAGACAGTTCGAGAGCTTTTTCTATTGCGGTGCGCTTGCCTTCATCTGTTTCAGTGGCAGGGTCAGGCACGGATTGATCGATGCCTGTTTCATGCATTGGGCTGGTGCCCCATGAAACCTGTGGCACGATCTCATCGCAGTTGATAACGAGCTCTCTGTCGAAGCTTGCACCGTCATCAGTCTTAAGGGTTCGCCAGTATTCGACCGCTTTGTCCCATTGATCATCGGTGGGCGCGTAAGGCCGACCTTTTACATAGTCGATTGTTTTCTGGTCCGGGGCGACCATGCCACTCCAGGCACCAAACTCAACGGTCATATTGCACAGAGTGAGTCGTGCCTCGATTTCGAGATTGCGTACCGCTTCACCGGCAAACTCGATCGCATACCCAATACCACCGGAGGCGGTGTGCTCACCGATGAGTTTTAGGATCATGTCTTTGGCGGTAATCCCTGGCTTCAGGCTGCCGGTAAATGTAACGCGCATCGTTTTGGGTTTTTTCACGACGAGTGTTTTCGTTACCAATGCGTGCTCGGCTTCGGTTGAGCCAATACCCCAGGCCAGCGCGCCCAAACCGCCTAAGGTGCCGGTGTGGCTGTCGGGGCATACGAGCGTAACGCCGGGGAGGGCGATGCCCTGTTCCGGTGAAATAACGTGCGCAATGCCCTGACGCCGGTCGCCCAAATCGAACAGATTGATGCCGGCCGCATGTGATGCATCGCGGGTGGCAACGATAAAGTCGGTGCCGCTGGGCATCATTGTCTTGTCGGTGCGCCCGGGAAAGGTATCGACGATGTGATCCATGGTGCAGAAAGTCTGCTCCGGATTACGCACAGAACGGCTTGCCGCCTCAAGGCTTTTGAGGGCTACGCTGCCCGTGCGTTCATGCAGAAACACACGATCGATGTAGATGAGCGAGGTGCCATCACCTAAATCGGCAACTAAATGTTCGTTCCAGAGCTTTTCGATAATTGTACTGGGCATAGTATTGTCGGAGATTCTTTAAAGTTTTGGCGGGTTTCTGTGTATCCACGGAGTGCTGCGGTTTCATTTGTGAGCTTAGCAGTCAATAATAGCAGCTTGAAACGCTGAATCGCAGCGTGAACAATCCGGCTTTAAAGAATTGAGTTCGACTCCCAGGTTATAAGTGCCCGTGTATTCACCCACAACGCAAGCTAAACATAGTGCCGCCGGTCTACTGGCGGCAAGCTGGGGTATTGGTGGAGTGGTATTGATTCTGGTGGATGCAGCAACGCGCCTGAGTAAATACATGTTCGAAGCCTTGAGCTACGAGTGGAGCATGCTGCACTGGGCGCTGTTTCTTGCGAACACGGCGTTTATGGCCTATTCGGAAGGCTATCGGGGGTTTCAGAAAAGCTTTGCGCCACGCACCGTAGAACGCGCCTTGTCGTTGCGCTCGGGCGTAGGTTGGGTCAATGGCCTGCTGGCACCCTTTTATTGTGTCGGCTACTTCGGTGCCGGCAAACGCACCGCCAAGGTTGTCTGGGTGGGAACCGCATTAATTGTCGGTGCTGTCGTACTTATCCGGCAGGTGCCCCAACCTTGGCGCGGCATTATTGATGCCGGCGTGGTTATTGGTTTAAGTTGGGGTATTGTCTCAATGTGTTTAATCACTGTTGCGGCAATCATCAGTGGCCGTTCACCGACGTCGGTGCCGGCGCAAACCGAATAGCAGAGGTGCCTGTGAATCATTCCGGCTTAAGCCATGTAGATGCCAATAATCAGCCAACTATGGTCGATGTTGGCAACAAAGAGATCACGGCCCGCACGGCAGTAGCGCGATCGATTGTGGTGCTGCCGGAACAGGTGCAGGCGGCGATCAGCGGCGATGACATTGTAACCAAGAAGGGCCCCGTATTTCAGACGGCCATTATCGCCGGCACCATGGCCGCTAAAAAAACCCATGAACTCATTCCGTTTTGTCACCCCATTGGTCTAGAGCGTTGTAAGTTCACTATTGAACTGCAGTCGAACGGGGAAGTATGGGTTGACTGTGAGGTGGGGCTTACTCACAAAACCGGCGTTGAGATGGAAGCGCTCACGGGCGCCAGTGTTGCCGCACTAACCATTTATGATATGTGCAAAGCGCTGTCGCACGACATCGTAATTCGTGACACTCGATTGCTGAGCAAGACCGGTGGCAAAAGTGATTTCCGGAGTCCGGAGTAAACCTTGACCGTTGACCTGAAAGCGCTGGTGCTGGCGGGCGGTAGGAGCAGGCGTTTCGGCACCGATAAGGCAGCAGTTGTGGTCGATGAGCAGGCGCAACTCGATTTTCTGGTTAGCGTGCTGGCTAAAGTGGTGAGCGATGTCCGGATTAGTATCCGGAGCGATCAGAGCAGCGATAGTTTACGGGCCGCCTACCCACAGATTCTTGATCAACAAACCGAACTGGGGCCAGCCGGTGGTCTGTTAGCCGCGCACGAACTGGAACCGGAGAGCGCGTGGTTGGTGGTGGCCTGCGATATGCCATCGATTACTGCCAATCTGCTCCGGGAATTAATCCACCGCCGTGAACCGCACCGTGGCGCAACCGCATTTGTGGGCTCGGACGGCAAGCCTGAACCATTGTGTGCCATCTATGAACCCGCTACCCTTACGATATTGCAGGCTTCAGTTGCATCCGATGGGCACGGTGTTATGGGGCCCAGGCAACTCTTGCTTGATGCCGATACAGCGCTGATCCAGCCTTTAGCCGGCAGCACCGAAAGTTTTAATACACCCGATGAGCTTGCCGGTATAAGGCAGCGTCGCGTTTGAACCGGGTTGCTAAGAAGTTAGCAGCCGATAGCAGAGTAAATTATGACTGATGTGAAGCGGCCTAGCCGCGAAGAAGCCGAAGATGCTGTCCGTACGCTATTAAGTTGGATGGGTGAGGATGCCGGGCGTAAAGGCCTGCTGCGCACCCCCACGCGGGTGCTTAACTGCTATGACGAGTGGTTTGGCGGCTACTCGCTGGATCCGCGTGAAATTCTGGGTACTTCATTCCCCGATGCCGAAGGTTATAACGATATCGTGGTGCTGAAGGACATCGATTTTGAATCACATTGTGAACATCACATCGCACCGTTTATGGGCAAAGCCCATATTGCCTATCTGCCTTCCGACCGTGTGGTTGGGGTGAGCAAACTGGTTAAGGTGGTTGCGGCTCTATCCAAGCGGCTGCAAGTTCAGGAGAGGCTCACCAAGCAGATCGCCGATTGCATTAATGATGTACTGAAGCCCCGTGGTGTTGCCGTCATTTTAGAGGCCCAGCATGAGTGCATGACCACGCGCGGCGTTTATAAGAAAGACATCAAGATGGTGACCAATGCTATGCACGGTGAATTTGTCGACGATCCGGTGATGCGTGCCCAGCTAATGGAACTGGTCTACGGCGGGAAAAGCTAACTGCGCTCCGGTATCGGCTGGGATATACTCCCGCCTTGTTGAACCACAGATATTACTGACGGCTCCGGAATCAGGGGTTGCGAACAGGGAAAGATTGAATGGCACACGTAGTAGCAACAATGGAAGATGCGCGCGCGCTGGTAGGTACTGAAGTAGGGGTATCTGACTGGGTGCTTGTCGACCAGGATCGTATCAATAAGTTTGCTGAAGCCACCGACGATTTCCAATGGATCCATATTGATGAAGAGCGTTGTGCGGCCGAGTTGCCGATTGGTTCAACCATTGCCCACGGTTACTTAACCGTATCGCTTATTCCCAGTCTTATTCAGCATTTTGTTGATTTTGTTGATCTAGAACGGGTTATTAACTACGGAATGAACAAGGTCCGTTTCAAAGCGATGGTGCCGGTGAACAGTAAAGTGCGGGTGCGTGCAACCTTGAAATCGGCACGTAAACGCGCCGGTGCACTGCAGTTTATTCTAAATATTACCGTCGAGGTTGAAGGCCAGAAACGCCCTGCGTGCGAGGCCGAGACTATTGGCCTCTATTTTTTAGCCGGCGTCTAGCCTCCAGTCCCCGTGTTGCAGCGATACCTCGCTGCCCTAGTTCAGCAGCAATTTTTTCCAGGCCAGAATGCGTGCAGCATTCGCGCCCATATCGCCTTTGCCCATTCTGGATTTAGAGCGAATATCCACAGCAATGGCATTGCCATCGTCACGAACCCTGATAACCACATCGTCTTTAAAGCCCACATACGCGGTTGATGCAACTGCTTCAATTCGCCCTTCGGCGGGCACTGCAGCGACAATTTCCCAGCCCATAGCTTCTGCAGCAGCCAGCGCCTCTGCAAAGGCATTGGCATAGCTTTCTGTAAGTACGATTGTTTTGATCTCAGGAAACGCAGCAATCTGCAGTTGGGCGCTGCCGTCATCCTGATACTCATAAGGATTTGGCGCATTGGCGGCCTGACGTAATTCGATAATGTCAACAAATTGGGGCGGAGTTGAAACATCACTAGTAACATCATGAATTGCCGGTGCGCCTGAAGTGCCGACGATCGTGGCGATGTTCAGGACAGTAACGCCTAAGCCTGCAGCAACAACCAACCAGGTAGTGAGGGTGTTCTTTAGCACATTGCTATGGCGGTTACCGAGCAGAGCACGGATACCAATAATGAGTGCGATAAATAACAGCAGCGACGCAATGGCGAAGCCAAGCATGCCCACCATGGGTGAAAATGCTCCAGCCTTTGCCATGGGGCCGCTCACTGCGATAAGAATAAGACCAATGATAGCTAACGCATGTGCACGCTTGCTCTGTCGTATCGGCTTGGGAGGGGTGCCTGCGGTTGCGCCTAAATCAGTCATGCCTTACTCCGGATGGTTTAAGTCAGTTTGAAGTTAATAGCCGGAGTATGACACTAGCCGTGCAATTGCCCAAATCGTGGCCTCCTTAAAGAATGCGGCTGTCAATCGGGTTACAATCGTTGCGCTGACACTCACGAGGCATGTTCATGGATCCGGTTCTCAAAGACTTAGTGCAATTACTTGATCTCGAAAGGATTGAGGACAACATCTTTCGTGGGCAATCGCGCGATATTGGTACCCCTCAGGTGTTTGGCGGGCAGGTATTGGGGCAGGCATTGTCTGCGGCATCCCAGACAGTGACCGGCCGAGTGCCGCATTCTTTGCACGCTTATTTTCTGCGTCGTGGTGATGTTGATCTCCCTATTGTTTATGAAGTTGATCGCGCGCGTGACGGCGGCAGTTTTTCGAATCGCCGTGTTGTGGCTATTCAGCATGGCAAGCAGATTTTTAATATGGCTGTCTCATTTCAGGAGCTGGAGCCGGGCGTCCAGCATCAGTTTGATCCACCCGATGTGCCTGGTCCGGATGAGCTGCTTGACCTGAAAGATATCAGTCGCGATGCACTGGCAAGGGCGCCGGAGCGAATGAGTCGTTTTGTTACTACTGAACGTCCCTTTTATGTCCGTCCGGTGCAGATGCCTAATTTTGATAACCCTGAGAAACAGGCGCCAACCAAACAGGTGTGGATGAAAGCCGTCGATCCGTTGCCCGATAACCCTTCATTGCATCAGCGACTGCTTGCCTATGTTTCAGACTACGGCCTGATTGCTACATCAACTTTGCCGCACGGCATTGCGTACATGCATGACAACGTGATTATGGCGAGTCTGGATCATGCGCTGTGGTTCCATCACCCTTGCCGGGTGGATGAGTGGCTGCTGTTTTCTTACGACAGCCCGAGCGCATCGGGCGCACGTGGGCTATCGCGAGCGCAGGTGTTTACTCAGGAAGGCCTTTTGGTGGCGTCTGTGGCCCAGGAGGGCTTGATCCGATTGATTGACTCGGTGGAGTAATTTTTCGGGTCTTAGCGGGGTGGCAAGTGCTGCCTGAACGTATTTAACCGGTTAGTCGACCACCGGTATAGCCGAGTCACCCGCCGCCGCAAAGGCCTTTCCGACACGGTATTCGTGATGATTTGTAGAGACCTTTATGGCATCCATTTGCACGCTTAAACTGCAGTTTGGGTTATAGCTTGGTGAGTTCTTCCAGGTAACGCTGACCGCGTTTGGCGTAGCGTTCGGCGCTGGCGGCCATCATTTCGATTTCTTCAGGGGTGACTTCACGTGCCACTTTTGCCGGCGAGCCCATCAATAGGACGCCATCTGGAAACTCTTTGCCTTCGGTAACTAATGCATTAGCACCAACGATACAGTTCTTGCCGATTTTGGCACCGTTCAGAATAACGCTGCCAATGCCGATGAGTGAGTTCTCACCAATGTCACAGCCATGGAGCATAACCATGTGGCCGACGGTGACGTTGTCATGCACGGTGCAGGGGTTGTGCGCATCGGTGTGCATGACCGAGCCGTCTTGAATATTGCTGTTCTTGCCGACGCTAATGGTTTCGATGTCGCCGCGCAGGGTGGCGCCGAACCAGATGCTGGCGCCTTCGTGCAGCACCACATCGCCAATTATGTTGGCATCGGGCGCAACAAAAACCCCGTCAGCGAAGTGGGGTTTCTGTTGGCCTAGTTGATACACGGGCACGGTTTAGCCTTTCGCTTGATTGGCAACAGCTTCGGCAGCAGCTTTAGCCGCTTCCGGGTCGCCGATGTAACCGCTGCTGATAGGCTTGAGGTTTTCATCGAGCTCATACAACAGAGGAATGCCGGTCGGAATATTCAGACTAGTGATGTCTTCATCAGAAATGCTATCCAGCATTTTTACGAGCGCACGCAGACTATTACCATGCGCTGCAATGATGACATTCTTACCCGCTTTCAAATCAGGAACAATGACTTCATCCCAATAAGGTTTTACGCGATCAAGAGTCGTCTTGAGCGACTCGCTTGCAGGTAGGTTAGTGATGCCGGCATAGCGGGCATCATGACACGGGTGGCGTTCGTCGCTTACTTCCAATTCGGGAGGCGGGATGTCGTAGCTGCGGCGCCAGATATGCACCTGTTCGTCACCGTATTTGGCAGCTGTCTCGGTTTTGTTCAAGCCTTGAAGAGCGCCGTAAGAACGTTCGTTCAGGCGATAGTCTCGATAGACCGGAATCCACATCTGATCCATTTCTTCGAGGACGTACCAAAGTGTACGGATCGCACGGTTTAACACCGAGGTGTATGCCACATCAAACGTGATGCCGAGCTTGGCGAGTTCCTGGCCGGCTGCTATAGCTTCAGCCCGACCCTGGCCGGTAAGACCAACGTCATACCAGCCTGTAAAAAGATTTTGTTTGTTCCATTCGCTCTGGCCGTGGCGGCAGAGAACCAGCTTGCCGGTCATAGTGTTGCCCTTAGTAAGAATCTTAAAGTGGGGCAATTCTACCTGAGGCGACGACGGAACCCCAATACGGATAAGCCATTTAAGAGTAGCCTGCAGCGGATTAGATGACGGGTGTTGCTTATGGCAAATGTGCCTCAGCCAGATAAGCCTTCGATTGCATCTCGAGCAAGCGGCTTTCGGTGCGCTCAAATTCCATTGCAACACGCCTGCCCAGATACAGTTCGCTGATGGGTACTTCGGCGGAAACAATGAGTTTTACCCGCCGATCATAGAATTCATCCACTAAGGCAACAAAGCGTCGTGCCTGATCTTCCTGTTCTAGACCCATGACGGGGACATTGGAAAGCAGAATAGTTGAGAAAGTACGTGCGAGTTCAATGTAATCGTCTTTGCTGCGGGGCCCGTCGCAGAGCGTGGTAAAGCTGAACCAGGCAATCCCGCCGGAGCGGCGGATGGTGGTGAGGTTGCGACCCAGAATTTCGATGCTCTGACCGCTGCTGCCTTCGTCCGGCGCGATCTGATCAAAGTAGCGTTGCAGGTTTTGGTTGGCTAGCGCGTCGAGCGGTGAGTGATA
>CAJXQV010000049.1 GCA_913058165.1 uncultured Chromatiales bacterium
CACAGAGTAGATCGTCGGCAGCGTCAGATGTGTATAAGAGACAGGTACTTTAATCATGTGGGTAATCGGTAACCTTCAGCACAATTTTGCCTTGAGCTTCATTTGCATCGAGAATACGGTGAGCTTCTGCTGCTTCATGAAGTGGGAACGCTTGCTGAATTGTGGGTAGCAATTTTCCGGCAGCGAACAGCGGCCAAACATATTCTTCGAGATCGACGGCAATAAGCTGTTTTACCGCTGGCGGTCTGGCCCGTAAGGTTGAGCCGGTAATGGTGAGACGTTTCATCAATACCTGCGCGAGATTTAACTCTGCCTTCGCTCCGCCGAGCACGGCGATGACAACCAAGCGACCATCGACTCGCAACAGTTTGGTGTTCTGCGCCAGGTACTTCGCACCAACAATATCTAGAATTACATCAACACCCTGGCCATCGTTTGCGCTCTTAACACAGCTGACAAAATCATCGTTGTGGTAGTTAATGGCTTTGCTTGCACCGAGTGATTCGCAGAACTCAATTTTTTCATCGCTGCCTGCCGTTGCAAATACCTTGGCGCCAAAGGCCTTACCAAATTGAATGGCGGTAGAACCGATGCCGCTGGCGCCACCATGAACTAGCAGGCTTTCGCCTGCTTGCAGTTGCCCGCGTTGAAATACATTGCTCCAAACCGTGAAGTAGGTTTCCGGAAGGCTTGCGGCATCAATCAGGCTGACGCCCTCGGGTATTGGCAGGCACTGCACTTCGGGTGCAACACAGTATTCGGCATAGCCGCCACCGGTGAGTAGCGCACAGACCTGATCACCGGGCTTAAATCGTATGCAGTTGGTGCCCACGGCAATAATTTCGCCCGAGACTTCCAGTCCGGGGATTTCAGACGCGCCAGGAGGTGCTGGGTAAAGACCTTGGCGCTGCAGGCAATCGGGTCTATTGACTCCGGCAGCAGCGACCTTAATCAGCACCTCGTTGGTGGCGGGTGAGGGCAGCGCTAACGATATGGGTTGCAACACATCGGGACCGCCGGGTGCGCTAATGCCAATCGCCATCATGGTATCGGGGGTGTTTTTATTCATGCCTGCTGTCTGTTGGCCTTTTTGGCTGCTTAGGGGCGTGGTTGCTGACTGCCAACCGGCCCGATGACTTATATTAAAGGGGAAATGAGTATAAACCAGTAAGCTAGGCTGTCATTATTGCAGCAATCGGGCAGTTTTATGCTTCCGCGAGTTTGCAGGCCCCCTCAGGCAGTGGCTAATCAAGCTAGTGCCGCACCATAACCAACAAGTCAGACGATACAACCATGGAAGAGAAAGTAATCGAATTTCGGGATAGCTCCCAAGCCGCAGGCATTAACGATCAGTTCGGTCGCGCGCTGCGCGACTTGCGTATTTCAGTGATGGATCGCTGCAATTTCCGTTGCCCGTATTGCATGCCGGAAGACAAGTACCATAAAGATTTTCAGTTTATGGGCTCGGACGAACGCCTTTCATTTGATGAGATTACCCGTTTAGCGCGTTTGTTTGCTGGTATCGGCGTGCATAAGCTGCGCATTACCGGTGGCGAACCGCTGTTGCGTGCGGGCTTGCCCGACCTTATTGGTGATCTCGGTGCTATTGAAGGTATCGATGATGTCGCGCTTACCACCAATGGCATTTTGCTGCCGCAACATGCTGCCGCATTGAAGGCGGCTGGTCTTGACCGCGTGACAGTAAGCCTGGACTCTCTGGATGAGAAAATATTTTTGACCATGAGCGGTGGTCGTGGCAGCAAAGATAAGGTGTTGCGTGGAATCAGTGAGGCGGCAGAAGCCGGCCTCACGCCCATCAAGATCAATGCGGTTATTAAACGTGACATGAATGAGTCGGCGGTGTTCGAGCTTATTGAACACTTTCGCGGCACCGGCGTCATTGTGCGCTTTATTGAGTACATGGACGTGGGCACGATTAACCACTGGCAACGTTCCGATACAGTGCCGGCAGCTGAGTTGCTGCAGAGAATTTCTGAGCGCTGGGCCATAACGCCTGCGCAGCGCAACTACCATGGTGAGGTAGCGAGTCGTTATATATTCGACGATGGCGCCGGTGAGATTGGTTTTATTACATCGGTGTCTGAGCCTTTCTGTGGTTCTTGTACCCGCGCGCGCCTGTCATCAGACGGTAAGCTCTATACCTGTTTATTTGCATCCAGTGGTCTTGATCTGCGCGGCCCCTTGCGAGCAGGCGCCAGCGATGCCGAATTGCTGGAACTGCTGACCAGTGCCTGGCGCAGTCGCACTGATCGTTACAGCGAAGAGCGTGCCGAAGGCAAAGACCGTAGCGAGAAAGTTGAGATGTATTATATCGGCGGTTGATGTTTGCACCGCAGTTGGTTAACCGTCGTAATTGATTGCCGGAGTTGAGATGCAGGGCTTGATGATGGATACGCAGTTGCTTATTACCAGCATTTTGCGGTTCGCAGAAAAAAATTCACCCACCGCAGAAATTGTTTCTGTTACGCATGACCATGCGTTGTTTCGTTACACCTATAGCGAAGCGTTTGCCCGTTCCCGAAAGCTCGCAAATGCGCTTGCGGCATTGGGTCTTGATGCGGCTACCAGCGACAGAGTGGGCACCTTAGCCTGGAACGATCACCGACATTTTGAGCTGTACTATGGTGTGTCCTGCTCCGGTTTGGTGGTGCACACCATTAACCCGCGATTATTTTCTGAGCAGATTGAATACATCATTAATCATGCTGAAGATCGTGTGCTGTTTGTTGACCCGGCGTTCTTGCCGATTCTGGAATGCTTCCGTCATAAATTAAGCACGGTAGAGCATATCGTCGTGTTATCTGATCGTGAGCATATGCCGGAAAGTAAGCTTGATGATCTGCTGTGTTATGAGGAGTTGCTGGCGGCACAGTCCGACAGTTTTTTATGGCCTTCGCTTGATGAAAAGCAGGCCTGTTCGCTGTGCTACACATCCGGCACTACCGGTAACCCTAAGGGGGTGTTGTACAGTCATCGTTCAACTATTCTGCACGCTTACGCAACCGCACTTCCGGATGCAATGAACCTGGCTGCGGTCGACTGCGTTATGCCGTTGGTGCCGATGTTTCATGTGAATGCCTGGGGCATACCGTATTCGGTGCCCATGACCGGCGGCAAATTGGTTTTAGCCGGGCAGGGTATGGCAGATGGCGAAGCCTTATTTCAATTAATCGAAACAGAGCGTGTGACGGCGTCATTGGGCGTGCCGACAATCTTTTTAGCGCTGCTGAACTGGTTGGAACTCAATGATAAGAACCTTACCCGCTTGCAACGCATTGTTGTTGGCGGTGCCGCCTGCCCGGAGAAAGTGATTTCCGTTATGGCCGAAGCTCATGGTGTTAGCGTTCATCATGGCTGGGGCATGACCGAGATGAGTCCCATGGGTGTGATCAATACACTGAAACCTTCAATGGATGAGTTACCAGCCTCCGAGGTGATGCGCTTGCGGCTGCGCCAGGGGCGTGGACTCTTTGGCGTAGAAATAAAAATTACCGATGACGAAGATAAGGAATTGCCGTGGGATGGCCATACCTTTGGCGCATTAAAGGTTCGTGGCCCATGGGTTTGTATGGACTACTACCGAAGTGATCCTGATGCATCGCCAACTCTCGATACCGATGGCTGGTTCAATACAGGGGATATAGCCACTATTGATGCCGATGGCTTCATGCTGATAACGGATCGGAGCAAGGATGTTATTAAATCCGGCGGGGAGTGGATCAGTTCAATAGAATTGGAGAACACTGCGGTTAATCATCCTGGTGTACTCGAGGCGGCAGTGATCGGTGTATCACACCCTAAGTGGAGCGAGCGGCCGTTGTTGTTGGTCATCAAAAAAGCGGATGCTGAGCTTAGTAAGCAGGACATGCTCGCCTGGTTTGAAGGCAAAGTGGCATCGTGGTGGGTGCCCGATGCGGTAGAGTTTGTTACTGAGCTGCCACACACTGCCACCGGCAAATTGCAAAAGCGGGCATTGCGCGAGTTGTATGTCGATTACGTTTTGCCGCAAACACCTGAATGAGTAACCATTCACAGTCAGAGCTGTTGCAACAACTGCGCACTGAGTTGGGCAGCGCCGCAGTACTTACCGGCGCCGATGTGTCAGCGCGACAGGTGGGCATCTGGGATGAACGCCCGGTGCAGGCATTGGCAATTGTCCGTCCTCAAAGCACCGAACAGTTATCGGGCGTACTGCGGCTTTGTCATGCCATCGGGCAACCGGTGGTCACTCATGGCGGTCGCACAGGTTTGGTTGAGGGCTGTGTGTCGGGCCCGGGCGATCTTGTGGTTTCCTTAGAATGTATGACCCGTATTGAATCTGTTGATGAAACAAACCGTTGCATGACAGTGCAGGCCGGGGTGCCGCTGGAGTTGGCGCAGCGTGCCGCCAGTGATGCGGGCCTGATGCTGCCGCTGGATTTAGGCGCGCGGGGCAGCTGCACTATTGGCGGCAATATTGCCACTAACGCGGGCGGTAACCGGGTGCTTCGCTATGGGATGACCCGTGAGATGGTGCTCGGCTTAGAGGCGGTGCTTGCTGATGGCACGGTGATTAGCTCGATGAATAAAATGCTGAAGAACAACGCCGGTTACGACCTGAAGCAGTTGTTTATTGGCACCGAAGGAACGCTGGGTATTGTGACGCGAGCCGTATTGCGGTTGCACCCCTCATGCCGCTCTGAATCCACCGCGTTTATTGCTTGTGATAGTTTTGCGCAGGTGCAGTCTTTATTGCCGTTTCTAGATCGCGAGTTAGGCGGTCACTTGTCCGCATTTGAATGCCTGTGGCGAAGCTTTTATCAGACTGCGGCGGCAGGCCTGAATGCGCCGCTGGCCGACGGCAGCTCGCATTACGTTCTGGTGGAGTCACTAGGGCCGGATCCCGCTGTTGATAATGAGCAGTTTCTTGCGGTGCTGAGCGCTGCTGCTGAGAAGGGTTTTTTGAGCGATGCAGTGGTGGCGAAATCCGGTAAAGAGCGCGATAGCTTCTGGGCGATTAGGGACAACGTTGAAGCGTGTTTGCATTTTGGCGAGAGCTTTGTTTTTGATGTGAGTCTGCCGTTGCAAGACATGTCTGCTTACGTTGACCAGGTATTGGAAAAACTCGACGGCGTATTGCCAGGGCATCGCAGCTTTGTTTTTGGTCATGTCGGCGATGGCAACCTTCACTTCGTGGTGTCGCCCGGCGCAGAGCGCAGTCGCGCGATCGTTGAAAGCGCTATCTATCAGCCGCTGCAGGCTTTTGGTGGTTCTGTGTCTGCAGAGCACGGTATTGGTCTTGAGAAGAAATTTTGGCTGTGTCTGTCCCGCAGCGATGCGGAAATTCGTTTGATGCAGGCGCTGAAGCAGGCGCTTGATCCGGATGGGCTGCTTAACCCCGGCAAGGTGTTCGATATGAACGGCGAGCATGGCCTGCAATGAGCAATAGTGTGCAGCGGGTGAGTGTGCGGCGGATTCCGGGCGGTCTTGAGCAGCAGGATCACCTGGTTGTTGAGGAGCCGCTTGAACTGGTGCTGGCCTATTGCGACCCTACAAACCAGAGCGGTGATGATCAGAATCAACCCATTGAGAAAACCATCGCTATCACAATGCGCACACCGGGTCATGATGATGTGTTGGCTGCCGGTTTCTTTTTTACCGAAGGGGTAATCTCTGCGCCTTCAGATATCATCGCAATAAGCACAGTCGATAATCGCACTGTGGTGAGTTTACGGTCGGGCTTAGTACCGGACCTAAAATTGTTGGAACGGCATTTTTACACCAACTCATCTTGCGGTGTGTGCGGTAAAACTTCGTTGGAGGCGTTACATGCGGTGGCGCCTTTTCCGGTTCCCGGTGCGCCGTTCATCTGCAGTGCCGAAGCGCTGCAGGCATTGCCGGCTGAGTTATTGCATCGGCAGGGTGCATTTGCCAGCACCGGCAGTGCGCACGCAGCAGCACTGTTTAATGTGGATGGTGTTATTGAATCTGCCTATGAAGACGTCGGCCGTCACAATGCACTCGATAAATTAATCGGTGCCGCGTTTCTTGCGGGGCAGTTGCCGTTATCGAAGCATGGCATTCTGCTAAGTGGCAGAGCAGGTTTCGAGTTGGTGCAAAAGACTCGGATGGCTGCAAGCCCTATGTTGGCTGCCATTGGCGCTCCCTCGGGTCTGGCAGTTGATCTGGCTTGGGAGTCGGGGATGACGTTGGTCGGTTTTTTACGTGAACAAAGTATGAATGTGTATTCGTGTCCTTCACGAATAATCGTATTGACGGCGTAAGCAGTCACAGCGGCGGTTGTTGGGTATTGGTAAGTGGGAAGTAGAACCAATCGTTTTGTTGCAGTCTTCTGGTAGTATTCTTCGAAAGTCATTGATTTTCCCCGTAAACCTTCACGCAGACCTATAAACAGTGCCCGCTAACCTAGTTCGCAATCTGATTATTGCCGTGATCGCCAGTATTGCGTTCTATGGTCTGTGGATTGTTATCGCCGGGCCCGGCGAGGTCTGGCGAGAAGTGCAGAGTCTTGGTCTGGCAGGGTGGGGCGCCATTCTGGGCTTGTCATTATTGAATTACGTGCTGCGTTTTGCGCGTTGGCAGACCTATCTCAACAGTCTTGGCTACGCTGTTCCTGTGTGGCCGAACTTTCGTTTTTATTTGGCGGGCTTTGCGTTTACAGCAACCCCCGGCAAAATCGGCGAAGCAGTGCGCTCGCTGTATCTGAAACGTTTTAACGTGAACTATACCGATAGCATTGCGGCATTCTTTGTAGAGCGTTTGGTGGATGTTGTTTCGATGGTGCTGCTCTCTTTGCTTGCCGCTTACATGTTTGATGAGTGGCGTTGGCTGATTGCAGTGGTGAGCGTATTGTTGATTCTGTTATTGCCACTGGTCCGGAGTCGTTGGTTGGCCGTGGTGATCGAGCGGGTAGCGGCAGGCTCAAAAAAGATGCAGGCAATGGCCGGTCATGTCTTGCAGTTGCTGCGGTCATCCCGTGTATTGCTGAGTTCAGCCAACCTTTATGGCGGCTTAATTATCGGTGTGTTGGCATGGGCGGCTGAAGGACTGGCATTGTATATTGTCGTGCAGATGCTGGGCTTCGATATTTCAGTGCCTTTGGCGGTTGGCATTTATGCCGTTAGTATCCTTGTCGGTGCGCTGTCCTTTGTGCCCGGTGGCTTAGGCGGCACCGAAGTGGTTATGGGTGGATTGTTGATATTGGTGGGTGTGGGCGAGCCAGTGGCTGTATCTGCAGTGCTAATCTGTCGGATAGCAACATTGTGGTTTGCGGTAGCGATTGGTTTGGTCGCTGCTTTGGAGTTAGAACTCGGTAATGGTGGTCGTTATGCCATGATTGATGGTAAACAAGGAAACGGCGCTTAGCCGCAACAGTGTTTAAATGAGCAATACGATGAATCCTTTAGTAGTTGATCTGGACGGAACACTCACCCGCAGCGACCTGCTGTTTGAGTCAGTGTGTGCGCTGCTGAAACTGAATTTGTTTTATGCATTTTTGTTGCCGCTGTGGCTGCTGGCGGGTAAGGCACAGATGAAGCGGAAGATTGCTGACCGTGCCGATGTAGACGTAACCCTGCTGCCTTGGAATATCGAATTTCTCGATTGGCTTCGCGAACAGAAGGCACTTGGCCGACGCTTAGTGCTGGCTACCGCCTCAGATAAAAAATACGCTCAGCAAATTGCAGATCATCTCGGCATTTTTGATGATGTGGTTGCGAGCGATGGCGAGACTGTCTCTTATACACATCTGACGCTGCCGACGATCTACTCTG
>CAJXQV010000050.1 GCA_913058165.1 uncultured Chromatiales bacterium
GCAGCGTCAGATGTGTATAAGAGACAGGCGCAGGACAAAGAGTTCGCTGCTAAGGAAGCCGAAATTGGTCACGCTGTGGCGAAACTGGTAGGTGAAATGCTGGGCAAAGATTCGCCGATGATCGAAGGTCGTGAGGCCGAGTTTGGCCGGGTTCTAGGCAATAGCTTTCGTACCTTTCAAACGCTCGTGCCGTATCACCATCAGGGCAATGACGGGCTGATAAAAGAGCAGCTCAAATGGTATGAATTTGCCATGCGTGAAGGGCTGGTTGAGAAGGTTATTGAGCACGATGTCGAGTCGATGCGGAATATTCTGGGCGAGCGTGGTGGCTGGGCCGCCAGTACCGGTCGTCTGGAGCTTGCTCTTGATGCGCTTACCACACCGACCTGTTTCCGTGATCTTGTGCTGGGTGAAGGCTTTAAGCTCACCCCCATCCGCTTGGAATACAAATCCCCCTATGGGCGCGTGATTGCCAAGGGGCATCAGCGTGGTATCTGGACAAATCTCACTGAAGAACGCATTCACAATATTTGGACAATTCCCCGGTACAAAGGCTATGCCGAAATCATGGGTGTGCATTTTGAGGTGTCACCATGGGATGAAGAAACCCGAATGATTTCGGTAAATGTTTCTACTTTGAGTTAGACAAAACTATTTAGGAGATCACTTATGGACGCTGCACAAGAGATGAAAGGCGAGCTTAAAGCTCGAATGAAGGACACAATGACGGAGGCGCAGATTGCTCGTGCCGACGCCATTATGAAGGGCTGGTTTGCGTTCAATGATTATGCCCTGTTGATTGAACATCAATGTACCGAACATGCCGAAGCAATCGGCCGTAAGGCGGCAGACATGATTGCTGCTGAAGTTGGTCAGTCACGAGATCTTATCGATGGCAGAGATGCGGAGTTCGGCCGCATATTGGGCAACACTATTAGGACCTTCCAGATGACTTTGCCGTATCAGCATCAGGGCAACGATGCGCTGATGAAAGAACAGCTTAAGTGGATGGATTATGCGCAGCAGTTGGGTCGTACTGCCGAGATGGTGCAATTTGATGTCGACTCGATGAAAGAGATTTTCGAAGAGCGTCGCTACTGGATTGAGGAGACCGGTGATGTCAGCCTGGCTCTTGATGCAGTTACAACGCCGACCTGTTTCCGTGACCTTACGGTAGCTGATGGCATAGAGTTCAATGCTGACCGCACCGAGATCTCATATGTTTCACCCTATAAGCGGATTCTTGAGAAAGGCTGGTTGCGAAATATTTGGACGGGTTTGACCGAACAGCATATTCATGAACAGTGGACTATCCCGCGTTTCGCCGGCTATCAGGATCACTTTCAGGTGCGCTTCGAAGTTGACCCATGGGATGAAGCAACGCGCTTGGTGCGGATTCGGGTGATGCCCGCAGTCGCGTAATCAGTTCGCTCAAAATCGTTCTGGCACTGTGCTCCAATACATAGGATAGTGGGGGCATTCGTTGATAGCAGCTTAAGGGTTTTACGATTATGAGGATGAGTGAATTGGCCGTAATGGTCCAGGCCTTGAAGGATGAGGTTGAATCACAGGCGGTATTTGATCAGGCAGACGCTGATTCTGTTCGCGCCCGTGTGCGGGAGCTGGCCGAGCGGGTTGAGAAAATGAGCGGCGCGCACGATGAACCTATGACGGATCAGCTCACCCGTATTGCCGCAGAGTTTGAAGCTGAACACCCAAAGACCGCGCGCCTATTGGAGCGTATGGCCGATACTTTATCGAAACTGGGCGTTTAGTCTGAGCCGGCAAACGTTAGCAAGTGTCCGCACAGCGTCAATGATTGATCTTCAACGATGTAGAAGTTGGCCTTATCGACGAGTGCATGGGCTTGGCCCTTGCAGCCGGGTATATGCTTGATCAGTTCCCCGGGCCCCATTGCCGACCCCTCGAACTGCTTGCTGAACAGCGTTAAGACCGGTTTATTCCAGTTCGCCAGAGCATCCCATGCGGCCAGATTTGCAGGCCGTGCCGGACTGTCATGTGATATTGGCAAGATCATCGGAAAGCGCCTTGGTCCGGTGCGATAGCTTTGGTCGGGGTAGGGTGCATCGTAGGCGGCAACAGTCTCGGCCGGTAAGGTTTTGACAGTGCCTTCCTGCACCATCTCTCCCTGCGGAAAAACGGGCAGCGATAATTGCACCTCACGCCATTTTATAAACCAAGCATGTCCGGCTGAAGCTTCCCCGGTGGGGAGTTGTGTGTTCAGCAATACCAGCTTGCTGAATATTTCCGGATTTTCCGCGGCGATCCGCAGTCCGAAGAAGCCGCCCCAGTCGAACATAAAACCAATGGCATTGCTGATGTTGAGCTGCTGAAGAAACGACGTGTTCCATTCGATGTGACGATTGAATTCGTAGTCTTCCTCTTGCCGCAGTTTATCAGAGCGACCAAAGCCGATGTAGTCGGGTGCAATGACCCGGTAGCCTGCCGCCACCAGAACCGTAATCATGTGCCGGTACATGTAGACCCATGCCCCTTGTGATGGGTACAGCACAATGACTTGCGCATCCCGCGGCCCTTCGTCGATGTAATGCATGCGCAACTCACCGTAGCGCTCGTCAGCTACGTGCAGGTAATGCGCAGAAAAGGGGTAGTCGAGCAAGTTGCTGAAGCGTTCGTCGGGCGTGCGTAAGGCTTGCATCGGTATTGCTCCAGCTGCGGTGCCAATGTGTAGGTTAGTATTGCTTGGGGAGAGGCTTAAGTTGTCGCAAGTACTCTGTAATGGCAGCCCGGTCTTCATCCGTCAGTAGTGCAGTATTTTCATCAACCACTGCACTCATTTCGCCGCCCGCGAAATCGCCATTGGGTAGCATGCCTATTTCAAAAAATAATTCCAGATCAGCGCGACGCCAATCTTTAAGGCCGTCTTCGTGCGGCGTGAGATTAGGTGCGGCCTTCGCATCACCAAAGCCTGGAGCACCAGCCAGTTCTAAGTCTGACTCTGTTCCACCTAGCCAACTGCGTGGAGTATGGCATTCACCACAGTGACCTAGGTGCCGGACCAGGTAAGCACCGCGGTTCCACTGCTCAGTTTGACTGCTGTCTATGGCAAAGCGGGCATCATCAAAATACAGCCACTTCCAGAAGACCAGCGGCATGCGCCATGAGGCATACCACACCAGGTCGTGTTCGCGGTTGGCGGCATTCACCGGTTTTAGTGAGTTGAGGTGAGCCTTAATATCAAGCAGATCGCTGCGACTCATCCCGGTGTATGAAGGGTAGGGAAATGCAGGGTAGTAGTGCTCCCCTTCCGGGCTCAAACCATCCTGAAATGCGGAGACAAATTCATCGTCCGTCCACCCACCGATGCCGGTTTCATTATCCGGCGTAATGTTGGGGGTATAAAAGGTACCAAAGGGGGATTCAAGCGGACGCCCACCAGCCATTGGCTGGCCCTCTTCGGCTGTGTGGCATGCGACGCAGCCGCTGGCATTGGTCAAATATTTACCGTGACCGGCATCAGCCGCGTTAACCGTTGTGCCAAAGACGAAAGCGCTCAGATAAAGCAGCAGATAGTTATGCCAATTAGCTCTGAGCGCTATTCGCATGATCAGCTTTCGTGTTCTTCGCGAAACTTATCGTGGCAGGTTTTGCATGAGGTGCCCACCGCCTTAAAGGCTTTGCCCATAGCTGCGCGGTCGCCTGATTCGGCAGCTCTGGCAAGCTCTGCGGTGGAATCAGCAGCATCTTGTGCGTACTTTTGATAAGTATCCATTTCAGTCCAGATCAGCGGTAAGGCATTGCCACCTTCTGAGCCGGGAGGCACCAAATCGCCTATCAATGTGCTTGAAATGGCCAGAGCGCGGGTATTGGCAATTAAGTGTTTGTCCTCGGCCTTGGGTTCAACTTTGCCCAGATAGACAGCAATAAAACCGCCAAAACTACTGGCCACTGCTTCCATAACAGTTTCGCGGTATTTCGCTGCGTCACTGAGCTCAGTGTCATCATCAGCCATAACACTGTGTGCTGGCATGAGTAAAACTGCAGCCGCTAATGCGGCAAAAAAAATACGGTTCATAGATCGTGCTCCTATTGCATATTCATTGCTTTGAATTTGGTTAATTGAGTATTTCATTTTCACTGATGACTTCAAAGTTTTCGTAGCGTTCATCCGGCAGGCTCAGAGTACCATCAAGAAATGCCCGTACATCAGCTCCGGTAACCTCGCCTGCTTCCTGTACGGCCATGTGTCCTACATCAGGATAGGTTTTTAGTTGGACGGATTCAGCACCGCTCAGCAGTTCGATGAACTCGGGAGCCTGCTCAACTTTTGCTTGGGGGTTTGCTTCGCCCCAAAGAATCAGTACCTGCGCACGGACTGCAGCAATCACCTCTTCTAGGCCCTCGGATTTATATTGGCGCAGACGATCGAGTTCGGCCTCGCGCTGACCCTCGCGCATCCACATGTCATACCAGCGGTCGACCAGCTCTTCTGGTAATTCGCTGGTTTCCCCCCAGGCGGATGACAGCATGTATTTTGGAATGGCGCGTGGCAGAATATAGGCGAGGACTTGGGCAGAGTCGCCCGGCTTGCCGCGTTCCTTCATTTGCTCTTTGCCTGCCAGTGAGCCCGGACTGAGCAGAATGAGCTTGTCGACACGCTCGGGATGCCGGCTTGCGTAGTAAAGCGCAACAGTTCCACCCAGTGACGTTCCAGCAATAGAAAGTGTCTCCAGGCCCAGCGCATCAATAAAACGATCGGCGAGATCTACGGTGCGCTCTACGCTGTAGTCGCCGCTGGGGTCCGTTCCGGTAAGGCCATGACTGGTCATGTCGAAACGAATGACACGATAGTCGTCTTTGAGTGCTTCGACCCAGGGCTCCCAGCCAAGCAGACTGGCGAAATGAGCGTGGACGAGCACAATCGCCGGGCCTTCGCCTTCATCTCGGTAATGAATCCGCACCCCGTCAATATTCATGAAGCGTGATGCGTTGTTTGCGTATTTGGCTTCCAGCTCCCCGGCGGGTATGTCGCGGTAGGCCCACAAAGCCACCAGCAGGGCCACTAGTGATAGTGCGAGTAGCGTACCCAGCGTGTAAGCGATGTAGCGTAATACTTTCATGCGATGGCCTCTTAAAGTGTAGCGTCATCATACGCGAGTCGCTGGCGTTACAGTAAGGTGAGTGCAAGCCGGGCGCGCTTATTGTGCAGTTGATGAAAAGCCGGTATTTTTGTTGACAGACTGTCGATAAGTTGCGTATACCTGTATTTCACTAATCTTCGGCGGAGTCGATATGTTTCTGGCCTTGCGTGACCTGGCCTTTGCTAAAGGCCGCTTTTTGCTAATGAGCATGATCATTGCGCTCGTCGCATTTCTCATGACCCTGCTAAGCGGTTTGGCATCAGGCCTTATTAAAAATAATATTTCCGGTCTGATGGCGCTGGACGTGACTCATCTCGCATTTGAGTACAACGACCGGCCCAATTATCGCAATAGCATGGTTGAACGTGAAATGTGGGAGGGCTGGCGCGATGCTGAAGGCGTATTGGCAGCCGAACCTCTTGGCCATACTCTTTTTACTGCGCGCAGTCCGGAAGGTCTGCCGCTGGATGATGTTGTGTTATGGGGTGTCGAGCCAGGCAGCTTTCTTGAGCCCGAAGTGGTCTTGGGTGAACCGCTTAAGGGCCCCGATGACGGCGTTATTATTTCCGCGCTGCTGGCGAATAAGCATGACGTAAAACTGGGCGATGTGATTGTGCTCGACCGGGTGCTCACTAAGCTCAAAGTTATCGGGATTACCAATGAACAAAATATAGGTCATGTGCCGGTGATCTATACCCCAATGCGCAAATGGCAGGAAGCCACCTATGGCCCGCCCGGTGGGCCTCCGCCCGGTGAGAGCCTCCCGGGTATTCTATTTGACTACGCCAGCGTGATTGCGCTCCAGCTTACTCCGGATGCCGATATCGAAAGTGTCGATATCGAATGGGGTACCGTCACGATGGATAAGCAGTCGGCTTATGAGGCGTCCTTGGGCTACAAAGAAGAGGTGCAAACCGTGAAAATGATTCAGGGCTTTATGGTGGTGATATCAGCATTGGTTATCGGAGCATTTTTCACTATCTGGACTATCCAACGCACTCAGGAAATTGGTCTGGTTAAAGCGCTGGGTGGTTCTAGTGCTTATTTATTACGCGACACTATGGCGCAGGCCCTCATCCTTATGCTATTGGCGGTTGGTGTAGGTACATTCTTCGCGGTTTGGCTCGGGCTCTCGTTGGAGGAGTCGGGCAAACCCTTTATGTTGGTCAGAGACAATATTGCCGGGTCTTCCGGGCTGCTGATTGTGGCCGGTTTAATTGGCAGTATGGTGTCGGTGCGGCTGATTACGCGTATCGATCCAATTATTGCGCTCGGTCGCACCCGCTAGGAGAGCATCATGGGCTTACAGGTTAAAGATGTGGTGTTGGAGCTCGGTGACGGCGATCAGAAAATTACAGCGCTCGATCATGTGAGTTTCGGCATTGCCGCGGGCGAATTGCTCGCGGTATTAGGCCCCTCTGGCGCAGGTAAATCGAGTTTGCTTGCGGTTTGTGGCGGTTTGAGACACCCGACTTCCGGAACGGTGGTGATCGGAGACAAGGAGTTGACGGCGATGCACGATAGTCAGCTAACCCGCTTGCGACTGAAGTCGATTGGCTTTGTGTTTCAGCAATCGAACCTTATTTCTTCGCTGACCTCACTCGATCAACTGATGCTAATGGTTCATCTGGGCGGTCACAGGCCCACCAAGGCTGATCGTGATCATGCGATGGCACTCCTGCGATCAGTTGATATGGCGCATCGCGCAAATCGCCTGCCGGATCAGTTATCAGGTGGCGAGCGTCAGCGCATCGGTATTGCCCGGGCATTAATGACCAAGCCTTCCCTGCTGCTTGTGGATGAGCCAACATCAATGCTGGATAGGGTTCGCGGTCGTCAGATTGTGGAGCTGCTGAGCGAGCAATGTCATCAGCATCAGGTGGCGGCGGTTATGGTTACGCACGACAGGTCGATGCTTGATGCTGCAGATCGCAGCCTGCACATTGTTGATGGTCGCATACAGGAAGCAGCAGTAAGTGCCACGAATTGAAGCTGACAGCGTTGCCGAACATGTAAGGCAGCAGACTGAACGGCTGTTGGATGTGTCCAGCCTGCTGTTTAAAACAAAGGGCTATCGCGCAACCGATATGGGCGTGATTGCAGCCGAGATGGGTTTGGCACGCAGTTCACTGTATCGCTACTACCCGAATAAAGATCATATTTTATTAGCGTGTATATCCCGTGATATGGCTCCTCTGCTCGATGCTTTTGAAGCCCTGGGCGAGAAGTACATTGACCCTAAAGAGCGGGTGGTTGCCTGGCTGAACCTACAGGTTGATTCGGCCATGAGTACCGATTGCGCAAGCATGGCGTTGATGAGTGAGTCGCGTTATGCAGATAGTGAGTTGCAAACTGAAATCATGGCTCTGCATCAACAGCCGGGCCGTGTGCTTGAGCAAGCGCTGGGCGAGTTTGATCACCTAACTGCCAGTGAAGCTCAGTTATTGACCAAAATGATTGCCGGCATGACCGATGCGGCAGTGATGCACCTGATGGATCAGGCCTCTTTTGGTCTGGAGAGTGATATTCAGGTGCGAGGCCCTGTCTCTTATACACATCTGACGCTGCCGACGATCTACTCTGTGTAGAT
>CAJXQV010000051.1 GCA_913058165.1 uncultured Chromatiales bacterium
AGTAGATCGTCGGCAGCGTCAGATGTGTATAAGAGACAGAAAATAAACTGGGCGGTTTCCAGATTGTCGATGGCGATTACCTGCCTATCGTTAAAGTAGCACCCATCTATCCGCGTCGTGCCATGACCCGCGGTGTGGAAGGCGACTGTCTCATTGAGTATACCGTGACCTCGGCGGGCGCAGTTCGTGACCCGACGGTTGTTGAATGCTCAAGCAGTCTGTTTGCCAGGGCATCGTTAAACGCTGTATTGAGGTTTAAGTACAAGCCTCGTGTCGTTGATGGCAATCCGATTGAAGTGCCGGGGGTACGTCATGTCATTACCTATAAGCTGGAGGACTAACGGATGAACTCAGTAGCATATTCACCAAAGTCGGCTGGTTTATCAGTTGCCATGATTAGGTCTCTTATTTTTGTCAGCCTGTGCGCATTGATGTTTGCGCTCACGACACCCTCCGTATCAGCGCAGGAAAGTGGTGAGAAAGAAAAGCGTGAGACCACAAAAACAGGCTCAATGAGCGAGCGGGTATACAAGCGTCTTTCAGAAGCTCAGGCACTTGCGGCCCCCGAAGATGAATCTATGGAACCTGATTTTGCTGCCGCAGAAGCTCAGCTCAAGGAAATCGCCGCGCTGAAAGGCCTCTCCGAATACGAAGAAGCTCAGCTGTATAACTTCTATGGCTTTATTTATTACAGTCAGGAGAAGTACCAGCAGAGTATTCAGGCCTACGAAAAAGTTATCGCACTGCAAGAGATACCGCCCGGTCTGCGTAATCAGGTTATCTACACTCTGGCACAGCTTAAGTTCACCACGGAGCAGTATCAAGAAGCCATTGACCTGCTCACTAACTGGCTGAATACACAAGAGAACCCGGGCCCAGAACCCTATATTCTTATTGCCACCGGTTACTACCAGTTAGAAGAGATTGACAAGATTATCCCTCCGGTAGAAAAGGCCATGGCTATCGCGCAAGAGCGTGGTACCAAGACCAAAGAGCAGTGGTGGTTGCTGTTACGCGTAGCGTACTGGGAGAAAGGCGACAACAAGAAGGTTCGTGACATTCTTCAGGTATTGGTGACCAACTGGCCCAAGAAAGAATACTGGTCACAGTTGTCTGCTGTTTATGGTGAGTTAGATGATGAGCCGAAGCAGCTCTCTGCATTTGCATCAGCTTATGACCAGAACCTGTTAACGACTAATTCTGAACTGCTCCAAATTGCTCAGCTGTATCTGGCTAATGATGTGCCTTACAAGGCTGCAAAAATACTTGAGAAGGGTTTTGCGGATGGTGATGTCGAACGCAATGCGAAGAACCTGCGATTGTATTCTCAGTCATGGGCATTGGCGCGTGAGGATCGGCGTGCAATTGCCCCGTTGAAAGAAGCTGCAAAGCTATCGCCTGATGGCGAGCTTGATATTCGTCTGGCGCAGTCTTACCTGAACCTGGGTGAGTACAAAAGCTGTGCCAGCGCGGCACGCAAGGGTCTTAAGAAAGGCGACCTGAAGCGTGACGATATCAGCAATATGATTCTCGGCATGTGTCTGTTTGAAACCGATGACCTTGTTGATGCGAAAGCAGCTTTTCGTAAAGCGAAGAAAGACGAGCGCAGTAGCAAAGGCGCTGAGCAGTGGATTCTCTACATTACGAGCGAAGAAGAGCGTATTGAACGACTCGAGCGCTCAATGCGTGAGTTGCAGATAGAGACAGTAAGCTAAGCTCGTATGCCAAAAATTATCTATGTTCAGCGTTCTGGCGAACGACAATCAGTTGATGTTCCTGTCGGTCATTCCCTCATGGAAGGCGCTATAGATCACAATGTTTCAGGTATTGTTGGGGAATGCGGCGGCGCCTGCGCCTGTGCTACCTGTCACGCATACATCGGCTCTGAGTGGCTAGGCAAATTGCCACCACTCGATGACATGGAAGATGCCATGTTGGACGCAGCAGCAGACCGCCGTGAAAATAGCCGCCTGACCTGTCAGATTCAGGTCACTGAAGAGCTCGATGGTTTGTTGCTCGAAGTGGCCGATAACCACCTTTGATTTATTCTAGCTGCTCTGGCCTGAGCAGCTATCCCCGATAAAATCCGCGATCAACCTTCTGGATAAAGGGGTCAGACCCCTAGTGAGCTGGCCAGCATTTTGACCGACGTTAAGCCCAGAAATATTGCGAAGGCATTGCGCAGGGCTTTCTGGCTCAATGCGTGAGCAAGCTTTGCACCCCAGGGCACGGCCAGCGTCGTGAGCGGAACAATCAAAGCGAACCCAATCAGGCTCACATAACCAGCGCTGTAAGGGGGTAGGTTTGGTGCGTTCCAGCCGGCGATAATAAAGCCGATAAAACCAGGCACCGCAATAACCAATCCAAACCCTGCGGAAGTACCGACGGCGCGGTGTATAGGTGTACCGAATAGGGTTAGCGCTGGCACGCTGATAGTGCCGCCACCGATGCCCATCATCGCAGAGACCGTGCCGATAAATGCCGGCAGGGGTATAGACGCTAAGCCCTTAGGCAGCTGCTGTGCCAATCGCCACTCGGGGTTGCCGAAAGCCATATAGAGCGAAGCGCTTAGGCCAACCGTGCCGAAAATAGCGGTGAGCACGCCTACGTCAGCTTTAGACGCGAGCCAGGTGCCGAGAATAACGCCGACAACAATCGCCGGAGCCCATGCCTTGAAGAGCCCTAGGTCAAAGCCGCCACGTTCCTGATGGGCACGGACGGAGCGAATGCTGGTAGGCACAATTGTGGCAAGCGAGGTACCGACAGCAAGATGCATCTTTACATCCGGGTCGATACCAATGTAGCTAAAGATGTAATACAGAGCAGGCACTATAACGATACCGCCGCCGATGCCGAGCAATCCGGCCAGAATACCGGCAGCAATACCTGCTGCGGCGAGCATTGGGATCATCCAGAGAAGAATATCGGTGTCATTGCCGAGCATGTTTGCGCCTCGATAAGGTTGCTGTATAAACTAAATATGAATTAATTCGATGAGTTCGCCGGCGGCGCCGGTGGTGCAGGTTGCGGCATGGCCACCATAAGGCACGCCCTCGCAAGTGATCGCCTGCGGACCGGCAGCCGCGCTGCTGCGGAAGCTCACCATTGCGATACCGGGCGGCAGTAGATCCGGATCGGATTTTCTCGGGCCAGCTTGTTCCGGCAGTTCATCAACCTCAATCATGCACTGATCGTTAATGCTCAGTGCCGAAATGGGGTAACGATGTTCGATCGATAGACCAAACGCTTTTGATGCGACTGTGATACGTGACTCCATTACAGGAGCCGGCGTAATATCGAACTGCTGCGCGTAGCTTTCAATCATGGCGTTAATATCACCGCCACCCAGAATCACAATAAAGGTGTTATCGACAAAACATGTCGATGTGGGCAGGTCCATGCCGGGAATTGGCGCCTTCAATTCTGTCATGTAGAGAATTTCATTGGCAGGGCCGCGAAGCTGCATTGCCCGGATATCATCGGTAAATGACAGGTTCTTCGGTTCGCCCAGGATTTCAAAATCGCCGTCAACCAATTGCTCGGCCAGAGCGTCAACGTTTTCAACCAGAACTTCCGAAGCGTTCCAGCCCCAGGTGGTCAGTGGAACGTAGCTCGGGTCAGCAGGGCGTTCGATAAAACGGAACACAAAATCAGATCCGGATGCAGGCTCCATGATCAGCGTTTGCGCACCTGCCATACCCTTGGTGCCCCAAAGCGCAGCTTGCGCTTCGCTGACGGTACCCGTTTCACTCACCCGGTAATTGAAGTTGCGGCTGTAGGCCCGCTCGATAGCATCGAGATCAGGCGCCGATACGGTGACGCAAGCAATTTTGCCAAGCTGTGATGTGCTCATGTGTTTCGCTCAGTTGTGTAATGCAGTGACAATAGCTGACTTGGGTAAGCCAGCATCGCCGACAAAAAAGCCCCTGCCTTTACGACAGAGGCTTTCCCGGTTCGGCTTTTAGATGATCTCGCGTTCTTTAAGATCAGCCAGTTCGGCATCTGTTTTGTTCAGCACGTTTTTATACACTTGTTCGTTGTGCTCGCCCAGTTCCGGTGCGGGGGTGCGGATTCCGCCGGGAGTTGCAGAAAGCTTTGGGGCGACATTCTGCATTTTGAGTTCACCAAACACAGGGTGCTGAGTTGTAACAATAGCTTCGCGAGCCCTGAAGTGCGCGTCCTCAAGCATGTCAGGCGTGCGGTAGATTTTGCCGGAAGGAATTCCGAATTCCTCCATCCGTGCTTCGATGTCTGCGGCGGCGAGCGTTTTCGTCCATTCAGCAATAATGTCATCCAGTTCCTTCTGCGTATCACCACTAGCAATATGCGTGGCGTAACGCGGGTCCTCAGAGAGTTCTGGGCGGCCCATGGCTTCAGCAAGTCGTTTGAACACAGTGTCCTGATTAGCCGCAATAAGAATGAAGGTGCCATCGCTAGTGGGGTATACATTGGAAGGGGCAACGTTCGGCAAAATAGCGCCGGTGCGTTCGCGGATGTAACCCGCCTGATCGTATTCGGTAACCAATGACTCCATCATGTTCAGCACGGCTTCATAAATGGCTGAGTCAACCACCTGACCCTCGCCGGTCGTGTTGCGATGGTGCAGAGCAGAAAGCGCTCCAATGCACGCAAAGGTTGCCGCAAGTGTGTCGCCAATACTAATGCCCATGCGACTCGGGGGCGTTGATGGATCGCCGCACACATAGCGCAGACCGCCCATGGCTTCACCGATAGCACCGAAGCCGGCACGTTTTGAGTAAGGGCCGGTCTGACCGTAACCTGATACCCGAATCATGATCAGCTTGGGATTAATCTTTTTGAGTTCTTCGTACGAGAGACCCCATCGCTCCATAGTCCCCGGGCGAAAGTTCTCAAGTAGAAAGTCAGCTTGCTCAATCAGTTCGCGTGCCAGAGCCTGACCTTCTTGTTCACGCAGATTAATAGTCACAGACTTTTTATTGCGCGCAATGGTTGGCCACCACAATGATTTGCCATGCGCCTTCTCACGACCCCAGCCGCGCATTGGGTCACCCTGATTGGGGGGCTCAACCTTAATTACTTCTGCGCCAAAGTCGCCCAATAGTTGTCCACAGAACGGTCCGGCGAGCAGGGTGCCCATCTCGATCACCCTAAGTCCAGCCAAAGGGCCGCGATTCGGTATTTCTTCCGTTGTCATTGTTGTTCCTTAAAGAAAGCTAATTACCCGCGAATTAACGCGATGCGCCATAATACAGTTTCAGATCAAGTGTGCGGCATCCGCAATCCTGTCTTGTACGCATTATGAGTCGGCCGAAAATGGCTTAAAGCCAGTGTTGCGGTTGTATCGGCACGGGCATTATATACAATATCTCGATTGAACTAACCGTTAGGCGAAAATGCGTGGCTAGCCAGAAAATATCCATTATTGAAGTAGGGCCCAGAGACGGACTCCAAAGTGAGCCGACACTGCTGTCCACGGAAACCAAGCTCGAGTTTATTAACCGGGCTATCGATGCCGGCATCCGCCGCATGGAAGTTACCAGTTTCGTGCATCCCAAGCGGGTTCCGCAAATGGCAGACGCCGAAGCAGTCGTTAAAGGATTGGGCAAACGCGATGATTTTATCGCGATCGGTCTGGTGCTCAACAAGCGCGGCTTCGATCGCGCCCGCGATTGCGGTATCGACGAGATTGGCATGGCCGTTATAGCCACTGAAACCTACAACCAGCGGAACAATGGCGCGCCTATCCATGGCTCTATTGATGCTTGGAACGAAATGGCTGTGGAAGCTCATAAAGAGGGTATTCGCGCTAATGTGATGATTTCTTCCGCCTTCGGTTGCCCATTTGAGGGCGAGGTGCCATTGCAGCGGATTCTCGATATTGCTGAGCAAATTGTGGGTGCAGGGCCCGTTGAGTTGGGCATTGCTGATAGCATTGGGGTTGGGGTACCGAATCAAGTCACCGAAATGGTTGCCGCATTGAAAGAAACGTACCCTGAGTTGCCGCTGCGGTTTCATTTTCACAACACCCGTAATACCGGTATTGCGAACGCTATGGCCGCTGTAAATGCCGGTGTCGACTCTTTAGATGCTAGTATTGGTGGCATTGGTGGATGCCCGTTTGCTCCGGCCGCCACGGGTAATATTCCCACTGACGATTTGCTGTATATGCTAGATCGGTGTGGTATAAAAACAGGCGTCTCTTTGGATAAGATTATTGAGACTAGTGTCTGGCTGGAAACTCAGCTGGGCAATGATGTACCTGCGATGTTGCCGAAAGCCGGCATCTTTCCGCAGAATGCAGAAAATTACAACGCGGCAGGTTAAGAGGCAGCGACCTGCGGCATAATCGTTCTGAAAAGCTATAAAAAAAATGCCTTAAGATCGATAAACAATGAATTCGCAGAGACAGGCCAGCCTGGCTGACTTGTTGTCTGTTTTGTGTATTTCAAACTAAAAAATTGAGAGGAAAGCATGAGCTACCGTCTTGGTGTAGACGTCGGGGGTACATTTACCGACCTGCTCTTAATCAGCGAAGAAACCGGTAAAACTTTTACCGCTAAGGTTCCTTCAACTCCCGAAGATTCATCGATAGGCGTGCTTAACGGCGTTGCCCGAATTTGCGATGAGTCCGGCATTGACCCGACTCAAATTAAGCGCGTGATGCACGGTACCACCGTGGCAACTAATGCCGTGCTTCAGAAGAAGGGTTCTAAAGTAGGCTTGGTAACGACCAAAGGCTATGAACACACTTTGCAGGTGGCTCGTTCATTCTGCCCGGGTGGTCTTGGCGGTTGGGTCACCTTCAACAAGAGCGAGTTGCTGGCGCCTTTGGAATTGACCATCGGTGCGGACGAGCGAATGGATGCCCGGGGTGGCATCGTGCGCGAGCTTGATGAAGCGAGGCTGCGTGAAGATCTTAAAACTCTGCATGCTACCGGTGAGGTTGAAGCCTTAACTATCTGCTTCGTTAACGCCTACATCAATGGTGAAAATGAGTTGAAAGCTCAGGCAATTGCAAAAGAGATTTTTGGTGATACACCCATCTCTGTGTCGAGCGAAGTTGTCCCTGAAATGCAGGAATACGAGCGGACAGAAACCACAGTCGTTAACTCCTATGTTCGTCCTGAGGTTGCCAAGTATGTGAACAACCTCCAGGCGGCTCTTAAAGAGCGCATGGGCGACGACGTGCTGCTGTCTATTTTGCGCAGTGATGGCGGTCTGGCTTCCGGCCGGGCTTCGGCTGAATCTCCGGTTAATCTGCTGATGTCAGGACCTGCCGGAGGTGTAGCGGGTGCCGTTTACTTCTGCAGTCGCGCAGGCTTTGACAATATTCTGACGTTCGATATGGGCGGCACATCGACCGACGTTGCCCTTATTCAGAACTCAAAAGCCCGTGTGCGTCGTGAGACGTTCGTTGGTGACGTAAGAGTGCGGGCACCTTCAGTAGACGTCCGTACCGTTGGTGCGGGCGGTGGTTCTATTAGCTTTGTGCCTGAACTTACTGGCGCGCTGCGTGTAGGCCCTGAATCAGCTGGCGCGGTTCCCGGACCTGCCGCTTATATGAAAGGTGGTACAGAACCTACAGTGTGTGACGCTAATGTTGTGCTGGGCTACTTGCCCTCTGACGTGCAGCTTGGTGGCGCCATGAAGATTTCCAAAGAAGCTGCTGAAACGGCTGTGCAGAAGGTTGCGGATGCTGTCTCTTATACACATCTCCGAGCCCACGAGACA
>CAJXQV010000052.1 GCA_913058165.1 uncultured Chromatiales bacterium
TCGTCGGCAGCGTCAGATGTGTATAAGAGACAGCTAATACACGGGTGGAGTTTTCAATACCTAATGGGTAAACATCTTCAGCCTTGGGCGCATACAAAATGTCGACGCCAGCCCGGCTTAACTGCCGTGCATCTTTTTCCGGGGTTCGAGGATAATCACTGAAATCTTCACCCTTACCAAACTGAGTCGGATTCACAAACACAGAAACCACAACATGATCCGCATTGGCAGAAGCCAACTGACAAAGACTCATATGACCTTTATGCAGATTGCCCATAGTGGGAACCAGAGCAACAGTTTCACCAACCTGGTGCCATTCAATCAACTGCTCGCGCAAAGCATTATTGTCAGTAATAGTTAGCATTAAAAAGTTATCGCAAGTTTGGCGAAGCCGAACTAAAGCCAGTATTTAAAAAATATAGTAAGAAACGGAGGTTGCTCGTTATTTCAGGAGAAACAATGTTCCGGAGCCGGATAGCTGCGGTTTTTAACCGCCTCAACGTAGCGCACACAACCCTCGGCTAAAGAACCGGAGTCACTCTCCATAAAATTCTGCACGAATTTTGGCAAGCGCCCTTGAGTAATGCCCAGCGCATCGTAGAGCACCAGGATTTGACCATCAACATCAGGCCCTGCGCCAATACCTATAACCGGCACTTCAACTTTACGGGTAACTGCCTTACCCACTTCATTTGGCACGCATTCCAGCAACACAATATCAGCACCGGCATCTTGCAGCGAAATGGCATCGTCGATCATTTGCAGAGCCTGACCTGAATCTCGACCCTGAACCTTAAAGCCACCAATCTTATGCACCGACTGAGGCTTCAAACCAATATGCGCACAAACAGGAATGTCGTGACGAGTGAGATGCCGGACGATTTCTATCTGACTCGAGCCTCCCTCGAGCTTAATCATCATTGCGCCACCTTCCTGCATCAGGCGAACAGCATTTTCCAAAGCCTGCTCAGGTGTGGTGTAACTCATAAATGGCATATCCGCCACGAGAAAAGCCCGACGCAAACCACGACGCACCATCTTGGTATGATAAATAATGTCGTCAACGGTGACGGGCACAGTGGTGTCATGCCCCTGAACGACCATGCCAAGCGAGTCGCCAACAAGCACGAGATCGGTATCGGCCTTATCCACCAACACGGCAAAACTGGCATCGTAGGCCGTAAGACAGGCAATGGGCGTCTTCTCCGCTTTCATTTTTCGTAGCGTAGAAATATTGACCGGCGGCGTATCCATGCCGCGTTGTTCTAACTGGGTATACATGGTTATAGGTTACCTGATTCAACCGTCGTTGGCAGTCTCTGCGTTGCGCCAGCCAGAGGACTAGCCCAGAGCGCTAGCCAATGGGTTAAAAAACTGCCGGCCACTGCGGGCAGAATCAATCTCACGCACAAGCATTTGAAAATGCTCATCATTACTTACAGGGTCAATTTCCGCGGCATTCACAATCAGCAATGGCGACGCGTCATAGGCATGGAAAAACCGTGCATATGCATCGGTTAACTGCTCAAGGTAACGTCGCCGGATCTGCTGCTCATAGTTAATTCCGCGCAGTCCGATGCGGAAGATAAGCGTATCGACCGGCGCCTGCAGATAGACCACAAGATCTGGTGCAGGAGGCTCAAACTCCAACGCATCGCGAACCTGATCATACAGTTTCAATTCGTTCTGATCGAGTGTGATTTCTGCGAACAAGCGGTCTTTGTCCATCAAAAAATCGGCAACCCGGGTTTCGCCAAACAGGTCGGCCTGACGCAAGCGCTCCAATTGATTGACCCGCTGAAACAGGAAAAATAACTGGGTCTGCAATGCGGCTTTCCGAGCATCCCTATAAAAACCAGAGAGAAACGGATTGGCGTCAGCATCTTCCAGCAGCAACTCACTGTCGTAACGCTCGGCAAGACGCCTTGCCAGACTGGTTTTTCCGACCCCGATAGGGCCCTCTATTGCGATATAGCGCGGCTCAGCCATAACACCCTGTTCTTATAATTATTGAGTTAATAAATTCTTAAGGCTTAGCGTCAGCCGTGAGTTTGTAAAAACGGCTCTAAACACGCCGAAAACCTTATTCCAAACGCACTAACAACGGCTGACTTTTTGCTGCTGTAAAGCACCATAACAAATGAATGTCCCACGTGGAATGATTTTATAAGTCGCGATTGCAGGCCCTTACTCGATTCGGCACAGCTCATCTGGGCTCACCCGCGTTAACAGCTCGGCCAGCGCGCCAACACCGGGAATATCCAGTTGCGGCGCGATATCAAATAACGGCAACAACACAAAGCTGCGGTGAGCAATGCCGGGATGCGGCACCTTAAGGTTAGCCTCACTAACAATGCGGTCGGAATAAACCAATAGATCCAGGTCGAGAACCCGCGGCCCCCAATGAATGGCTTTAGTGCGGTCCCTTCCGGCCTTCAACTCCACCTCCAACAACTGCACCAGCAGCGCCTGCGGCGATAATGCTGTATCCAACTCCGCCACAGCATTCACATAATTCGGCTGATCCTGGGGTCCCATGGGGGGATTACTGTAAAGCGCGGATTGCGCCAGCAACTTCGTATCGGGAATATTGGACAGCGCTAGAAAGGCCTGACGAACCTGATTCACCGGATCGTTCAGGTTGCTGCCGATACCAATATAAGCGCGCGGCATAAGCGTCTAAGTTTTACGCCGACGACGTCGTGGCCGGCGGCGCGCCGCGTTCTCTGCATCTTCTTTTGCCGCTTTAGCCGCACCGAAAGCACGTGCTTGCTCAGCCTCAGGTTTGGTCTGAATTTCAGTCCACCAATCGGCGGTTGTTGCATCGACCTCACCGAGAATCTGGCGTAACAACATTAAATCGTAGGCGGCGCGGAAGCGCGGATGCCCGAGCATGCTCATGGCACGTTTACCCTTGGTACGATTAAACTTGGGCTGTAACTGCAGCATCTCGCGCATCGGGTAAGAAAACCGTTTGGGCATAAACACTATATCGTTGGTTCGCTGAACCAGGCTATCGGCAGCAATATTTCCTGCCTGCAGCTCGGTGTAACCCTCTGCTTCCTGCAAGCGACGGGCATCGTGAGTCATCGGCCCCCAAAGGAATACGCCAACGAGGAACATCGGAGTAACAGGTCGGCCTTCGGCAACACGCTCATCAGTATTTCTTAATGCCTGCTCAATAAACTCAAGTCGTTCCGGATGATTTTTTTCAACGCCTTCATCCAGCCATTGAGCTGTTTCCGGATACAGATGCCGGAACAAACGGAACTGGCGCAGATGGCGAAAACCTTCCAATGCATGACCGGATTGGAATATTTTGCAAAACTCATCAAACAAGCGCGCCGGGGGCACATCACGCAACAGTTCGGCTAATCGCGGCAACGGCTCAGCGGTATCGGGATGAATGGTAAATTCGAGCTTCGCGGCAAAACGGGCGGCCCGCAACATTCTTACCGGGTCTTCCCGATAACGGGTTTCCGGATCACCCAGCATGCGCAAGGTGCGTTGTTTAATATCAGCCACACCATCGACGCAATCGCGTATTGAAAAATCAGCGATATTGTAATAGAGCGCATTGGCAGTGAAATCTCTGCGCCAGACATCGTCTTCTAGCGTGCCATAAACATTGTCGCGCAGCACCCGGCCAGTGCCTTCAGAAACTTCATGATCGTGATCGTCATTATCAGGATCGGCACTGCTGCGAAAGGTTGCCACCTCGATAATTTCACGACCAAAGCGCACATGCACCAACCGGAAACGGCGACCAATGACCCGACTATTGCGGAACAACTTGTGCACTTCATCAGGAGTAGCATCGGTAGCCACGTCAAAATCTTTGGGACTTTTCTTTAATAAAAGGTCCCGCACACTGCCACCCACCAAATACCCTTGGTAACCGCCCTTTTTCAGGCGATAAAGCACCTTCAGCGCTGCATCGGAGATGTTATCGCGTGAAACTGTGTGTGCTGGACGGGAGATGATCTCCGCAGCATTGGGTTTATTAGGCTTGTCTGACGACATTCAGGAAACTTTAATTTAGTAATGCTTGTGCAAATTTGGAGGAAATCTATAATACCAGCCCTCGCCAGCCAGAGTTAAGGTAATTACAATGGCCGCGAGGACAGTGCGCCCAAGAGCGGCAAGTGGCCGCCACGTCTCATCACAGATGACAACGGCAATGTGCACAGCATGAAGCTTAAGAAATGCTCCCTTCGTCTAGCGGTTAGGACACGGCCCTCTCAAGGCTGAAACACGAGTTCAATTCTCGTAGGGAGCACCACTTCAGGCACGCATCGGTTTCGATGCAGGTCGATCGGCCTTAATCCAATCGCTTAAACACCAGCGACGTATTGATCCCGCCAAATGCGAAGTTATTCGACATGACGTATTCACAAGAAATATTGCGACCTTCATTAACGATGTAATCGAGTTCCCCGCACTCGGGATCAACATTATCAAGATTAATAGTCGGAGCAAACCAGCCTTCATGCATCATCTCAATTGCCAACCAGGCTTCGAGTGCGCCACATGCGCCTAGGGTATGGCCCATGTAGCTCTTCATTGAACTCACTGGCGTGTTGCTGCCTACAACCTCGTGAGTTGCAAGGCTTTCTGCAATATCGCCATGATCTGTCGCGGTACCGTGTGTACTGATATAACCTATCTGGCTCGCATCAATACCCGCATCATCCAATCCGCCAGCAATACAACGTGCCATGGTTTCCCGATTCGGGCGTGTCACATGACTGCCGTCAGAGTTACTCGCGAAGCCAACCAGTTCGCAAATAATATTCGCGCCTCTGGCCTTCGCGTGCTCGTATTCTTCGAGCACGAAGGTGCACGCGCCCTCACCTAATACAAGACCATCACGGTCACGGTCATAGGGACGTGGTGTCTTTTTCGGTTGGTCGTTCATCGTGCTGGTCGCATACAGCGTGTCGAACACAGCCGCCTGAGTCGGACAAAGTTCTTCACCCCCACCCGCCAGCATAATATCCTGCTGCCCATAACGGATGGTTTCAAATGCATAGCCGATACCCTGACTGCCCGCCACACATGCTGTGCTCGTAGGAATAACCCGCCCCGTCAAACCGAAAAACACACCGATGTTTACTACAGCGGTATGGCTCATCATGCGAACGTAACTCGTCGCATTCAGCCCATCGAGGCTTTTATGCAATAACATCTGGCCGAACTCGGCAACAGCATCGGTGCTGCCTGCCGAAGAACCGTAAGATGCGCCACATCTACCCGACTTAATGATGGGGTCATCCAGCAGTCCAGCGGACTGAAGCGCACGCTCACTGGCGGTAACCGCCATTTTCGAAACTCGACCCATGCTGCGAAGCTGACGACGCGTGTAGTGCTCAGGCACTTTAAAGTCGGTAACCGGCGAACCCAATGCGGTATTTAAACCATCGTATTCACGCCAATGATCAAGAAACTGAACGGCATTACGATACTCGCCCAACTGCTTACGGATTGTTGACCAATCCGAACCCAGTGGCGATATTCCTGAAATACCTGTTACTACTACCCTGCGAATCATTTAGCCGCTCAAGCCCCCATCTACTGTCAAAACCTGACGGGTAATATAAGCCGCATCTTCGGAACACAGAAACGCTACCGCCTTAGCGACCTCTGCCGGCTGCCCGAGACGCCGTGCAGGAATCATTTTTTTGTATTCATCGACAGCTAACTCGGTGGTCATATCAGTTTCTATCAACCCCGGTGCAACACAGTTGACTGTGATCTTACGTTTAGCCAACTCTAAGGCGAGCGATTTTGCCGCACCAATCAAGCCGGCCTTGGATGCACTGTAGTTAACCTGACCACGATTACCGGTAATGCCAGCAACTGACGTCAGCACCACAATCCGCCCGGGCTTACGCCTGCGCACCATAGGCATCACCAGCGGCTGAACCACATTAAAGAAACCGTCTAAATTCGTGTGTATAACGGCATCCCATTCAGCGCCTGTCATTTGTGGAAACGAAGCATCTTTTGCGATACCCGCATTACAAACCACGCCGTAATAAGCTTCGTGCTCCTCAATGTCAGCATTCAGCGAACTCGCGACAGCCTCTCTCTCGGCAATATCAAACTGCAATACACGTCCCGCACCAGAACACTGCCGCAGCGTTTCTGCAGCACCTTCAGCATCACGCACATAGTGCACAACAATCTGGTAACCCTGCTGTGAAAGCTCAACAGCAATCGCCCTGCCAATTCCACGGCTTGCACCCGTAACCAATACTGTTTCCAACACCGAACTCCTAACTTAAACACCGGCACAATTTATTACCGTAGGACTAAGCTGACAGACTCTCAAGAGACAAGTCACCGCCAGGCTTAACATAAACCGACAAACGGGCAGAAATTTCAACACCCTCACCAAATACCCGGCCTTCAAACGCGCCTAAACCATAAGTTGCAGCGACATTTTCAACCACCTCCACTGTCAGTTCAACACCCGATGGAAGATACCCACAACTGGAATGGAATTTCTGACTGCCGATAAGCAACCCAAGCGGCACGGGTTCGCCACGACCCAAAGCATTGAGGCCACCCAAAGCCGCAATGGCCTGTGCCATATATTCAATTGCTATCCATGCAGGCACCCCATGCGGTGCCAGAAAGAAACTGCTGTCAGCCGACACATGCACTGCTGCAGAAAGCCGCTCGGGGTGATGAGAGATCAGCGAATCCAATAGTAACATCGGACCACGATGCAACAGGGCATCTTCCAAACAGGCCCCCTCAACCGATACCGAATTTTCAGACATACTCAATGCCGAGACGCTCGAACAGAACCCGTGGCGACCCCATACACATTTCTTCTGTTTCTTTATTAACTGCAACCTGAACGGTCATACCCTTGGTTACCAAGGCGCCCGCAGAATTATGAACCTGATACGACAATTTCAGGCGGTATTCATACTCTTCTAAACGCGCAGTTACCTGAATTTTCTCATCGAAACCAACTGTCTTTAAATAACGAACATTGGCATCAATCACAGGCCATACATGCCCTGCCTTTTCCATCTCTATGTAGCCATAATTGATCTTATCTAACAACACACATCGGGCTTTATCAAAATAGCGCAGGTAGTTGCCATGCCAAACTACGCCTGCGGGATCGCAATCGTGATATGCAACTAACACTTCAACGGTTGCTTCAAGTTCAATCATGCAAACAACTTCCATAGCTTTCGATACAACAAAACAGGAGATAACAGCAGCATACCTATGACCAGCTTAGTGTGCATTAAGGTGATCTGAGCATTATCCCTAAACACACGAAAATGTGACAAACCCTGCTCCGGATACACCACTTTGGTATTCATGAACTGCACCTCACCTCCCGCCCAAATCCAACGCACCAGTGCTTCAAGGTCAAACTGCATGCGCGCCGGCAATGGCACGTAACGCACTACTCGTAACATCTTTTCGACGGGATACACGCGGAACCCGCACATCGCATCCTTAATATCGCTGGAGAGCGTCTCAATACGCAGTAAAGCCAGAGACAACTTTCTCCCCTGTAAGCGGGCCGCAGGAATATCGTCACCAAAAATGGGCAGACCCGAAACCAAAGCGCCCGGGGACTTTCGCGACATGGCAATCATAGGCTCTATATCTGTCTCTTATACACATCTGACGCTGCCGACGATCTACTCTGTGTAG
>CAJXQV010000053.1 GCA_913058165.1 uncultured Chromatiales bacterium
GAGTCGCACAACTGTGGCGTTAGCAATCCGCTCTCCGAGATACTTCACCTATGGCATACAGATAAAGATTTTCAAGATGAGCGGGGCAAGCCATTAGCAATTCCATACGATGGAGAGGTTATTTCTTTTTCTAGTCTTCGGCGACGCGTTCGGTGTGATGTTCCTTCGGGTGCTGTTAAGACCGAGCTGATCAGAATGGGTATTGTTTCGGTTTCTGAGGATGGAAAGCTCCAAGTTAATCGAAGAGAGTTTGTTCCTGACCGTGTCGACGATAGCCTTGCCGAAGGACTTTTAGCCGGGCTGAAGAGCCACGCCGATACAATTGCATTTAATGCCGATCCGGCTAACCCAAAAGATACTCGCTACGAGTGTTTGGTTGAGTCGCTGAATGCAGATGCTCGGCTGCTGCCAAAGCTTCGTAAGGTATCTCGTAAACGACTGTATGATTTCGTGTCGTCGTTTGATGACTGTCTTGCTGAGTATTCAGTTGAGGACGGTGATGAGGATCGGGCGACGAGGGCGGGTATTGGTGTGTTCTATTTTGAGGACACTTAAGGCAAGAAAGTTTCGCGTCGCCATTCTTTCTTTAACGATATCGATGCTTTTTTCTCGATGCCAGCCAGTCTTGCATCATCTAAGCTCGAGCCGTAATCGATGATCGTATTGCTAAATAATTTTATGTGCTTATCTGTAATTCAGAAGATGCTTTTGCATCGATTCTAAGAGCGTGAATATCCGTATTCATCAGGTTACCGACGGCATCGTAGATAAGTCTGTGGCGTTGTAACATTCGGAGACCTTCAAAGGCTTCAGCGACAACAACAACGTGAAAGTGCCCCATGCCGGTCTTTGCTCCGGCATGCCCTGCGTGCAGATGGCTTTCATCTTCAATAGTCAGGCTGACGGGCTCCAGTGCGCTGCGGAGAGCGCTGTCGATCAGGGCCATACGACCGGCGTTGACACCGCTCATGGCAACACATGCTTAAAGGGTTTGACGGTTACTTTTCGGTAAACGCCAGCTGCTATATAAGGGTCCGCATCAGCCCATAATTTTGCCGCATCCAGACTCTTGAATTCGGCAACAACCAAGCTGCCTGTAAAACCGGCTTCGCCTGGGTCGGCGCTATCAATAGCGGGATGGGGACCTGCAAGTTGGAGTTTGCCAGCATCACGTAACGCTTCCAGTCGGGCAAGGTGTTCGGGACGGGCGTTCAGGCGTTGAGCGAGGGTGCCCGGCGTGTCTTCGCTAATGATGGCGTAAAGCATATTGCTGGCTGTCATTGCTTTGATTCATCTGAGTCGCTGTCTTCATTTGCTTGCGTATCATTGATCAGGCTTTGATCCTTGGGTACGCGCGCAGAAATCCAGAAGGCTTGCAGTACCATAAATACCAGCGTGAAGCCGAGCAGGCCAAACAGCTTGAAGTTGACCCATACTGCCTCTTCAAAGTTATAGGCGACGTAGATATTTGCTGCCCCCGAAATTGTGAAGAACAATGCCCACATTAGGTTCAGGGTGCGCCAATGGGCTGGTATGAGTTGAATCTCATTTTTGGCTACGGACTCCATAATGCGTTGGATGATGGGTTTTGCACCGATGAACTGACTGCCGAGAAACACCAGAGCGAATGCCCAGTTCAGTACGGTGGGCTTCCATTTGAAGACCAGGTCATTCTTTAGCAGCAGGCTTATGCCACCGAGTCCGATCACGAGGCCAGCTGAAATCAGGAGCATCTTCGGTACGTTGCGAGTTAGGGCGAAAGTCACAATCACCTGAATGCCAACGGCAGCCATAATGACGAGGATCGCCGTGTTGAAGTCCTTGGTGACCCAGTAGGTCACCGCAAATGCGATCACCGGTAAAAAATCGAGTAAAGCCTGCATTCTTGAAGATCCTGTAAATAAGAAAGCGAATCATACTGAAATTCACTACACTTCTGTGCTGAATTTGCTCGTGGATTTCCGGAAGCGATTAGCAACTATGGCTCGACTCATCGATATTCATCCCGACAACCCCCAGCCGCGACGTATTGCCGAGGTGGTGGCGACCCTGCGATCTGGCGGTTTGATCGCATATCCATCGGACTCGAGCTACGCTCTGGGTTGGCATATGGGCGATCAAAAGGCGATTAAGGAAGTTCAGCGAATCCGTAAAACCGATAAGCAGCACAACTTCACCTTGGTGTGCCGTGATTTATCAGAATTGGCCAACTATGCGCGGGTGGAAAACTGGGCCTATCGACTATTGAAAAGCCATACGCCCGGGCCTTATACCTTCATATTGGAGGCCACGCGTGAAGTGCCGCGTCGATTGCTGAACCCTAAACGCAAAACCATTGGTCTAAGAGTGCCGGATCATCCTGTGCCTCTTGCAATGCTCGAGGCGCTCGGCGAACCGATGATGAGTTCTTCATTGATACTGCCCGGCGAAGACATGCCGCTTACCGACCCTAGCGAAATTTTGCATCGCCTCGGTAAAGATCTCCATACGATTATTGATAGTGGTAACTGCGGTATTGACCCAACTACCGTTGTGGACCTAACCGGCGACTTTCCAGTGGTTCTGCGTCAGGGCAAGGGAGACGTCACCGACTTTGCTTAAGTCGTTGCGCTTGTATCTTTAGTTACGGGCTTAACTCTATAATAAACGCCATGCCCTTTGATCTTGCCCAAATTCTCCAGACCGTCTCGGTCGCCGCTATTCCCATCCTGTTCGCGATTACCCTCCATGAGGTTGCGCATGGCTGGGTGGCGCGCTCTTGCGGAGATCGAACCGCCGAAATGCTGGGGCGTTTGTCCCTGAACCCACTGAAGCATGTGGATCCGGTGGGAACTTTGCTGGTGCCCACGCTCACCTTGTTTTTTACCGGGTTTTTATTCGGCTGGGCCAAGCCGGTGCCGGTTAATTTCAATGCATTGCGGCGCCCTAAGCAGGACATGATTTTGGTGGCTATTGCGGGTCCGGTGAGCAATCTGGTGATGGCGCTTTTCTGGGCGCTGGTGCTGAAAGCATCGCTGTTGCTAGGAGCAGCGCCGGATAACAGCGTGTACTTCTTTCTCCGCATGGCCGAGATAGGCGTATTTTTCAATGTCTTACTGGCAGTATTTAATTTTATGCCGATACCGCCATTGGATGGCGGCAGGGTGCTGCGTGGCCTGGTGAGCGAGCCGCTCGGAAAACTTCTCGATAGAGTAGAGCCATTCGGGCTTATAATTGTCGTAGGTTTATTGTATATGGGCTGGTTATGGGCCCTCGTTGAACCTTTAATGGCAATAATAAAATCGCTCATCCTATCTGTGGTTGGGCTATAAAGCGGTGGGACATGACTGAAGCGGATAAACAATCCGGACCAGAGTTGAAAGTGGTGCAATCGTCGGCTGAGCGAAAAGCGGCCATGCTTGCTGCCCAGCATCCGACCGGCGTCTTAAGGCCTGAGCAGGCAGAAATGCCTTTTGCCGTGGTTGAGGGCGAGGCTTATACCCAGCTGCCGCAGGATCTCTATATTCCTCCCCAGGCGCTTGAGGTTTTTCTCGAGGCATTTGCAGGTCCCCTGGACTTGTTGTTGTACCTGATTCGTCGGCAAAACATGGATATTCTCGATATCCCCATTGCCCAGATCACGGAACAATACGTCGAGTACATTGACCTCATGACCGAGCTTCAGCTCGATCTGGTGGGTGAGTATTTGTTAATGGCAGCAATGCTGGCAGAAATCAAATCAAGAATGCTGTTGCCGCGATCTAAAGAGATCGACGAAGACGACGAGGATGATCCACGTGCCGAGTTGGTGCGCCGTCTGCTTGAATATGAGCGTTACAAAGGGGCAACCGATCAGCTTGACGGTATGCCGCGACTTGAGCGTGATATTTTTCCGGCGACCATCGACCCTGGCAAGCGGGAAGTTGTTGAGCAGTTGCCCGATGCCACCCTTAACGAGTTGTTGGTGGCATTCCGTAATGTGTTGTCACGTGCCAAGTTCAACGCGCATCATCATGTTCAGGCTGAACAGCTCTCAGTCCGTGATCGCATGGCAGATGTGCTCGGGCGCGTTAGTTCGACCGACTTTATTGAGTTCACCCGTTTGTTTGATGCGAGCGAAGGCCGCATGGGCGCGACAGTTACTCTGCTGGCTTTGCTGGAGCTATTGAAGGCCGGCATTATTGAGGTGGTTCAACCTGAGTCGTTTTCACCGATTCATGTGCGGGCTACCGGCAGTTCAAAGCAGATTTCTGCCGAGCAGGCCGAACAAGCCGACTCTTATTCCTAACCTATAGACCGAAAAAGGCAACATGGAAACTAAGCAACTTAAAAATATTATTGAAGCCGCACTGCTGGCAAGCGGTGAGCCCTTGTCACTTGATTCATTGGTAGCATTGTTCGGCAAAGATAATGAGATGTCCAAAGACGACATTCGTGCCGTTATAAAAGAGTTGCAGGAGGAGTACGAAGATCGTGGCATTCATTTGCTGGAAGTGGCCAGCGGGTATCGTGTTCAGGTTTCTGATGCGATGTCACCGTGGTTGCAGAAGCTGTGGGAAGGCCGCCCGCCGCGTTTCTCCCGCGCACTGATGGAAACCCTTGCGATTACTGCTTATCGTCAGCCTTTAACGCGCGGCGACATCGAAGATATTCGTGGCGTTGTTGTGAGCACTAATATTATCCGCAACCTGTTGGATCGTGGTTGGTTGCGTCCGGTGGGGCAGCGTGATGTTCCCGGTCGTCCGACGTTGTACGCCACCACCAAAACATTCCTTGACTATTTTGGTCTCAAAAAACTCGAGGACCTGCCGCCATTGGCTGATTTGCAGGAGCTTGATCCGTTAAATGTTCAGCTAGAGCTCAACGTTCCGGTTGAAGAGCGTGTCTTGCAGGAGGGCGTCTCGCCCGGCGCTCATTTATTGGCGCTGGCCGAGGTCAACGAACTGCCTGAAGAGCCGGCATCAGTCACCTCGTTAGATGAGAAGCGAAAAGAGCGTGATGGGTACCAGGATCCTGCGGAAGATTCTTATGTTAATTCTGAGCATGGCGAAGAGATCATGTTTGCAGAGCTGGAAGCAGATGCTGAATATGAGGCATCTGATGACGAAACCAGTGCCGAAGATCCGCTGCAAGCAGAAGTAGTCGAAGGTTCTTATGTTAACTCTGAGCATGGCGAAGAGATCATGTTTGCAGAGCTGGAAGCAGATGCCGAATATGAGGCGGATGAACCGGGTTCTGTTAACGTCGTTCCTCTTAAGCCCTGATCTGTTATGCCAGAACAGCGCTTACAGAAATGGCTGGCTAATGCCGGGCACGGTTCCAGACGTCAGCTCGAAGAGCTGATTAAAGCCGGCCGAATTAGTGTTGACGGTGAAGTCGCTGAGCTTGGCCGCAAGGTTAAAGGCGATGAGCGCATTGTTATCGATGGCAGGGCGGTCCGCTCTGCTAAGGGTCAGCGTATAGAGCGCACTATTATGTATTTCAAGCCGCCGGGTGAAATCTGCACCCGGTCGGATCCTGAGAAACGCCGGACTATTTTTGACTCGCTGCCGCGTGTTAGTGGCGCACGCTGGGTCAGTATTGGCCGGCTTGACGTGGCCACATCGGGCTTATTGCTGCTTACCACTGATGGGGAGCTTGCGAACCTTTTGATGCATCCGGGCAGCCAGGTTTCACGTGAGTATGTTGTGCGGGTGCTGGGCGAGCCCACCGATGACGAAATCCGTCAGTTGCAGGAAGGTGTCGAGTTGGATGATGGTATGGCCCGGTTCGAGGGCTTGTACTTCACCCGTGGCGAAGGCTCTAACCGCTGGTATCGGGTGCTGTTGAGAGAAGGGCGTAACCGCATTGTGCGACGACTATGGAATCATTTAGGTTACGACGTGAGTCGGCTGATGCGGATCAGTTACGGCCCTATTCTGTTGCCGCGTGGCTTGGGTCGGGGCAAATTCCGCGACCTCACGCCGGCCGAGCTTACCGGGCTGAAGAAGTCAATTAAAAGAACTTAAAACAATGGCTTATCGCTTTAACTTAAAGCTATTTATCGCTAATGGCTTTATTGTCTGAATGCATTAATGCCTTAGATTGGCAGTCGATGCTGGCACCATTCACTGCCTTACTGTCTGGCCCCATTAGAAATAAATACGGGCTCATAATTTCATCAGCCGTTTTCAGGCCTAGCGGGTCTTCACCGGGGTAGGCAGCAGCACGCATATTGGTGCGGGTTGCTCCCGGATTGATGCTGTTCGTCCTTACAGGGGTGTTTTCGAGTTCATCGGCAAGCACTTGCATCAGGCCTTCGGTGGCAAACTTCGATACCGCATAGGCGCCCCAGAATGCTCGTCCTTTGCGTCCGACGCCGCTGGATGTGAATAGCAGCGAGGCATCGCTTGATTTTTTCAGTAACGGCAACAGCGTGCGGGTGAGCACAAACTGGGCGTTTACGTTGATGTGCATCACTTCCATAAAGCTGCCTACCGGAAACTGCTCGATAGGGGCTCTGTGCCCGAGCATGCCAGCGTTGTTGAGCAGTCCATCAAGTCGGCCGAACTCCTGTTCGACTTGAATCCCAAGGCTCTCATAGCTATCAGCAATGGCCGTTTTGAAATCGATGACAGCAATGCTTGGACGTGCACCGCCGGCATTGATGATTTGGTCGTAAACACGCTCCAGTTTGACCTGAGTGCGCCCAACCAGCAGCACTGTGGCGCCATGTGATGCATAGGCTAGGGCCGCGGCTCGGCCGATACCGTCACCGGCACCGGTAACCATAATGACGCGGTCTTTCAGGAGGTCTGCGGGTGCTTGGTAGCTTTGTGCCTGGGCATTGAGTGTGTCAGTCATGATTTATTTCGATTATGAGTTGTCGTCGCCACTGGGCTCGGGTTCGGGAGTGGGTCGGGGAATGATTTCAATCATTGGTGGTTCGGTAGGAATTATTATAGTGATTTACAGATTGATAATCAGGTCGAGCAGCTCGGCAGGGTGGTCGATCTGATAGTCAGCCTGCCAGTCTGCTGGGTTATCTTCCGGGAGAATATAGCCATAAACGGCCGCAACGGTCTTCATGCCGGCATTACGTCCGGCCTGTATGTCACGCTCCGCATCGCCGACATACAGCGTGGTTGCAGCCACAAGTCCGGCCTGCTGCATGCCAAGCAGCAAAGGTTCGGGTTGGGGCTTGCGTTGTGGCAATGTGTCGCCACTGACAACACAGGCGCTGCGCTCATGCAGGTTTAAAGCCTTAAGCAGCGGGTCGGTTAGGAATGCCGGCTTGTTGGTAACCACACCCCAGCGAATCGCCGATGCTTCAAGTGTATTCAACAGTGCTTCCATGCCGTCAAACAGAACGGTGTCGCAAGCCAGATTAGCGGCGTATATTTCCAGGTACTCAGGCACCAGCGCCGCAATTTCATCTTCGTCCATGTAGGGCAGAGCACCCCTCAGTAAGCCGGTGGCGCCCATCGAGACATAGTCGCGGGCAAACTCGTAGTCGGGAGCGGCGACCCCAAGGCGACCACAGATAGGGTTGAGTGCCGCAACCATGTCAGGCGCGGTGTCGAGCAGCGTGCCATCGAGGTCGAGAAGCACCCCTTTGGGGGCCTGCGCGGTGTTCATTCGGGAAGCCTGAAATGCGCCAGATAATTAACTGTCTCTTATACACATCTGACGCTGCCGACGATCTACTCTGTG
>CAJXQV010000054.1 GCA_913058165.1 uncultured Chromatiales bacterium
GATTGCCTCTTGTCTCGTGGGCTCGGAGATGTGTATAAGAGACAGCTTTTAACCCCAACCAATTTACCGGCGGCATCAGCACAAAAAACTACAAGGCCTTGCGGGAAGACCTCGACCAACCACTGTTCAATCGAGCACTGCGCGGACGTTATCCTCCCGGCTCCACCATTAAGCCCATTATAGGGCTTGCCGGACTTGACCAGAAAGCCACTACTGCCGGACATAAAATATTTTGTCGCGGTTACTACTCGCTACCGGGCAAAACTCACCGTTACCGCGACTGGAAGCCAGAGGGGCATGGCATAGTAGACATGCATGATGCCATTGCCCAATCCTGCGATACCTACTTCTACGAATTGGCCGTTGAACTTGATATCGATAATATTGCGTCAACGCTAAAACAGTTCGGTCTCGGCGAACCCACGGGCATTGATATAGGCGGCGAAGCCGCGGGTCTTGTTCCATCACGCGGGTGGAAACGCGCTAACTTTAGAGACAAGCAGGACCAAGTCTGGTTTCCAGGCGAAACCGTTATTACCGGTATCGGTCAGGGCTACTTACTGACCACACCGTTGCAACTTGCCGAGGCTACAGCTGCTCTGGCAACCCGTGGGAAACGATTTCAACCCATCCTGGTTAAGGCCATACAAGATTCATTGAGCGGTGAAATCAGTGCGCAGCCGCACATTCAAAAAGAGGCTATCAGCGGCATCTCTCAGCGCGACTGGAACGAAATTATCGAGGCCATGCGCGGCGTTATACAAGACCCGAAGGGCACTGCAAGAGCTATCGGTTACCAAGCTCCGTACACGCTCGCCGGTAAGAGCGGAACTGCGCAGGTGTTTACGGTGGCCCAAGACACAGAATACGATGCCGAAGAAGTGGCCGAGCGCATGCGCGACCATGCTCTCTTTATCGCCTTTGCACCAATTGAGGAACCCCAGATTGCCATTGCAGTCATAGTAGAGAATGGCGGCAGCGGCAGCGTCGTCGCAGCCCCGATCGCACGAGCGGTGATGGATGCTTATCTAACACCCCGAGAGTCCACAGGCATGGAAGCAAACGCGCAGTGATTTTTGTCGATGACAAGCACCATGCAGGAGGTCAGAGCAATCTGGATTACGTTCTGCGACGCCTGCACATCGACCCGGTATTGCTGGCATTGGTGTTTGCGACGTTACTGGTGGGCGGAATTATTCTCTATAGCGCATCCGGTGCGAGCAGCAGCTTCATGTATGGGCAGTCGGTAAAAATACTGCTGGCGCTTGGCATCATGCTGCTCATCGCACAAATCAATCCTGCATGGATGCGACGCGGCTCTCCATGGCTCTACGCAGCGGGTCTAGCAATGCTGGTCTTTGTCCTTGTAGGCGGCGTCATTGGTGGTGGTGCGCAACGCTGGATAGATATCGGCTTTCGCTTTCAGCCATCCGAGATTATGAAGCTGGCATTGCCGGCTATGCTTGCCTGGTTATTGCACTCGCGCTCGTTGCCACCCTCACCCCTGCTTATTGTTTCAACATTAATACTCATCGCAATGCCGGTGGTGTTGGTTCTGCTGCAACCCGACCTAGGAACTGCAATCCTGATCGGACTCACCGGAGCAACCATAGTCTTTCTCGCCGGCATAGGGCTTGTTTACATTTTCTCTGCCGTCGCGATTGCCGGTGCTGCACTACCGGCACTGTGGTTCTTTGTGATGCACGACTATCAAAAACGGCGTGTGCTCACGCTGTTTGACCCGGAGAAGGACCCGCTGGGCGCCGGCTACCACATCATTCAGTCAAAAATAGCTATCGGTTCGGGTGGCGTGTTTGGCAAAGGCTGGCTAAGCGGCAGTCAGGGGCAACTGGAGTTTCTCCCGGAGCGGTCAACCGACTTTATATTTGCGGTAATTGGCGAAGAGTTTGGTTTATTCGGTGCAATCAGCATATTGCTGCTGTATCTCGCAATAGTTGGCCGCGGCTTTTATATTGCGGCAACCGCACAAGACACATTTTCTCGCTTGCTGGCGGGCAGTATCAGCTTTACATTCTTCTTTTACGTGTTCGTAAATTCAGCCATGGTCACAGGCCTTATCCCGGTCGTCGGCGTTCCACTGCCACTTATTAGTGCCGGCGGCACTTCTCTAGTGACGCTCATGGCTGGATTCGGTATTCTGATGTCCATTCACACCCACCGGAGACTTCTGCCCAGATGATAACCTCGCATCCAGTTCGCGCCCTGCTCGCATCCATTCTCATGGCTTTACTTACAACAGCTGCGAGTGCTGATGATGACCGCACAATATTCATCAACGAAATGACCACGCAATACGGATTCGAGGCAGACTTTGTCTCAGAAGTTATCGGTAACGCGGAAACGAAACAAAGCATCATCGATGCTATGAGCCGGCCCGCAGAGAAAGTAAAACCGTGGTATGAATATCGCGATATTTTTATTACGGACCAACGAATCAATGAAGGCGTCGATTTCTGGAACCTGCGTGAAGAGACCCTCCAACAGGCTTCTGAAAGAACTGGCGTACCCATGCGGATGATTGCCGGTATTGTAGGCGTCGAAACCTATTACGGGCGGATCACCGGCAACTATCGCGTTGTCGATGCGCTATCGACACTCGCGTTCGATTATCCGCCAAGAGCCGCGTTCTTCCGTAATGAGCTGAAAGAATACTTTCTGCTCACCCGCGAAGAACAACTGTCCATTGAAGATACCGAAGGGTCCTATGCGGGCGCCATGGGGCCGCCGCAGTTTATCCCAAGCAGCTACCGCGCCTATGCGGTTGATGGTGACGGTGACGGACGTCGCGACCTATTGACTAACTGGGATGATATTTTGAACAGCGTGGGCAACTATTTCAAAGCCCATCGCTGGCACAACGGTGAGGAGGTCGCTATGCAGGCCACCTTGCCAGCAGGTCACCCGCCGCTGAAATCAAAAAATGAGCGGAAAGCCAATAAAACACTGGGCGAACTGCGCGGCATGGGCCTGCTGTTTGAATCAGATCTGCCGGATAGCACCCCGGCCAACCTGATTGTTCTGGAAGGCAGAGCCGGGCCGGAATACTGGATCGGCCTGCATAACTTCTATGTCATTACGCGCTACAATCACAGCGTCATGTACGGTCTAGCTACCTACCAACTGGGTGAGGCATTGGCAGAGCGCACCGCAGAAATAGCGGCGCAACCCAACTAAAAAACCAGCAATAATTACACGCAATAACCGAGCGCCAAATAAGCATGGAACGCTACCTCACAACTGCAAATTGCATCACCGTCTTCAGAAGATTCGCCGCGCATGATGCAGGACGATTCATTCTTATTGCGCTGTTAAGCGCGGTATTCGTATTCGGCTGCACGCCAACCAACAAAAGGGTGTCCGGCGGCAATGACAATGCAAAAAGCCTTAAAGGCAATAATCCATTCTATGAAGTGTATGGCGAACGCTACTATGTTCTCTCGAGCAACAAAGGCTATAAGCAGGAAGGTGTTGCATCCTGGTACGGTAAAAAGTTTCACGGTAAACTGACGTCCAATGGCGAAGATTACGATATGCACGCTATGACAGCAGCGCACAAAACCTTGCCGCTGCCATCTACCGTGCGCGTTACCAACCTTCGCAACGGACGCAGTGTTGTGGTCCGTGTTAACGACCGCGGCCCGTTCGTCGATAACCGTATTATCGACATGTCCTACGCTGCAGCAAAAAACCTCGACATGGTTCAAAGCGGCACCACGATGGTGCGCGTTGAAAGTATCGACAACTACAGTCGCAGCGAACCTGTCAGCTATGAAACTTCGGCCAGCGACTTCGGCACAATCTACATGCAGGTAGGGGCCTTCGGCGAACGCGCCAACGCTCAACGTCTGGCCGATCGCATCAGTGGCGGCGGAATCAGAGACATCTCTATATACGACGAAAACGGTTTCTCTAAGGTCCGCATCGGGCCTATCAAAGACGTCCAAGAATACGATGCAATCGCTCAGAAAATGAGCGCACTTGAAATCACCCAGCCGCATCTTGTCGTCGAACCGCGTTAACGGGATCCAATCGGGCAAGACTTTAAGGTCGAGAAAACCGACAAGAATCGATAGAATAACTATTCCTCTGTCTACGCGGCCCTACAGTCTTATGAAATTTAAGCATTCAACGATCTACCTCACCCTCTTCCTACTCCTCAGCCCGCTGCTTAGCACGGCTCAGGTACCGTCAGCCCCCTCGTTAACGGCTAAGGGCTACCTGCTGATTGACTATAACAGCGGCCAGATACTGGCAGAAAAAGCCTCTACCGAACGCATGGAACCGGCGAGCATCACCAAGCTGATGACCGCGTATGTCGCATTCAACGCCATAAAATCAGGACAAATAAACCTGACTGATGAGGTACTGGTGAGCGAGAAAGCATGGCGTACTCAGGGCTCACGAATGTTCATTGAAGTGGACAAGCGGGTTCCGGTGGAACTGCTGCTGCAGGGCATGATCATCCAATCTGGCAACGATGCCAGCGTGGCCATTGCGGAACATGTGGCAGGCACCGAAGCGACCTTTGCCGAACTTATGAACCAAGCCGCTCAGCAGCTCGGCATGCTCGACACACAATACAGAAACAGCACCGGTCTTCCGGACCCCGATAACTACACCACCGCCGCAGACATCGCCAAGCTGGCCAACGCTATCATTCGCGACTTCCCTGAGTACTATGCCTGGTACTCACAAAAGCAGTTTACCTACAACGGCATTACGCAGGACAATCGCAACGCGCTGCTGTGGCGTGACGCGAGCGTCGACGGCCTGAAAACCGGCTATACCGAGGCTGCTGGATACTGCCTAGTTTCATCTGCACAACGCGAAAATATGCGCCTGATTTCAGTTGTGCTTGGCGCCAGTAGCTCTTCAGCCAGAGCCAATGACTCACAGGCTCTGCTGAACTACGGATTCCGTTTTTTCGAAAGCCGTCTACTTTACTCCGCCGGCCAAACCGTTGCTGAAGAGCGCGTTTGGTATGGGGATCCGGAAATCGTACCGCTGGTCACCCGCGATGACTTGTTTATCTCTATTCCGCGCGGCAGCTTTGAGCGCCTGGACGCGACCAGTTCAGTGCCAACATCTCTGGAGGCGCCACTCGACCGCGACGGAATGGTCGGCAATCTCAGTATCACCCTCGACGGTCAACAGATCGCTACTGTTGGACTCTACCCGACAGCCAACGTCAAAGAGGCCGGCATATTCGGACGGCTGGCTGACTGGATTATGTTGTTGTGGAATTAAGCACACCATCCCGCTACCCAAACTCAGGACCCTCTAAATGGCTGATGCATTACCTATTGTCTATGTAAATGGCAGCTATCATCCGAAAGCAGAGGCACGCATATCACCTTTCGATCGTGGGTTTCTGTTTGCAGATGCGGTGTATGAGGTTCTTCCCGTCTTCGGCAGCAAGCCGGTGTTACTCGACAATCACCTCATTCGTCTGGATAACAGCTTGCAGGAACTGCGGATCAGGAACCCTCATAGCAAGGCTGAGTGGATTAGCATTATCGACACGCTAATCCGGAAAAACGGCGGTGGCGATATTGGCATCTATTTGCAGGTGAGCCGCGGGGCAGAAGATGGCAGAGATCATTTCTATCCGCCAAACATTACGCCCACCGTATTTGCGATGGCGACGCCGATTGTTGCGAGCCCCAAAGACACTAGTGGAATTAGTGTCATTACGCTTGAAGACAACCGTTGGCTGCGCTGCGATATTAAGTCAACGTCGCTGCTTGCCAACATCATGGTGCGGCAACAAGCTCGTGATGCCGGTGCCGATGATGCCATTCTAATCAAAGACGGGGTTCTCACCGAGGCGGGCTCCGCATCGGTATTAACGGTGGAGTCGGGCACAGTTATTACCCGCCCCAATAGCAACCAATTGTTGCCCGGAACAACACGGGCGATGGTGCTCGAACTGGCTGCACAGGCCGGAATTAAATGTCGGGACGAAATAATTTCGGAAGACCGACTTCAAGCGGCCGATGAGATCTGCTTGCTTAGCGCAACCAAGGGCATCGTTCCGGTCATACAAATTGATGGCAAAGCAGTCGGCGGAGGAACTCCCGGGCCCGTTTGGGCAAAGCTGTATGCGCTTTATGAAGCTGCCAAAAAGCGGTAACCTCAAACTATCAGCGGCACCTGACTGAACAGCACAAGTCGCGCAACTCCGAGCAGCTCATGACCGAAGAAACATTACTCGTATTTCCTTGTCGCTTCCCCATCAAAATGATGGTGCGGGCGGAAGTAGATCTACAGGCATTAATCGACGAACTCGTTGCTCCTCACGCCGACGCATTGTCTGCAGACGATGTCAGTATGCGCCCCAGTAAGAATGGCAACTATATCGCGGTCACTATCACTATTACTGCCACCAGCAAAGCACAGCTCGACACGATCTATCAGGCCATGACAGATCACGAACACGTTCTGATGAGCCTTTAGCCCGGGCGCTATAGTGAGCATCTCTGCTGCGGGGCAACCGCCAAAACTCATCATCAGAAATAACGGGCTTACTGAATACGCCGATGCCTACCGTCGCATGCAAAATTTTACCGCGGCACGCACTGCAGAAACTGCGGATGAGATTTGGTTTACTGAACACCCGCCGGTAATCACTCTGGGCACTAACGCCAAGCCTGAGCACATCATTAGTGCTGGCGACACGCCGGTCGTGCAGACGGACCGCGGCGGCCAGGTCACCTGGCATGGCCCTGGCCAGCTCATGGTTTACCTGCTGCTCGACCTGAAACGCCTGAAACTGCCCGTCAAAAGTCTGGTGCAAGGCATGGAGCTGGCAGTCATCCAAATGCTCGCCGACTATCGTATTAGTGCCAACTGTGAAGCCGGAGCACCAGGGGTTTATGTCAGTGGAAAAAAAATCGCGAGTCTCGGTATTCGGGTAAAACGCGGCTACACCTATCATGGCATGGCAATTAATGTCAGCAATGCACCGGATGCTTTTGCAGGTATTAATCCTTGCGGCTACTCGGGACTGGACACCGTGCGTATCAATGATTTGCTGGCGACCGGCAGCACTGCAAAAAACCTTTCAGAGGTGAGTAAGATGCTATTGCCGCATTTGCAGCTTGCTCTTAAGCTGAGCAACAGCCAATGACGCGCAGACCCGAATAACTGCCCGACTTAGCGCCCGCTGAGCACATCGTCCGCCAAGCGCAATCGATCTGCCGTGCCAATGTCCATCCATAAACCCTGATATAACTCAGCACCCACACTGCCCTCAGTCGCAGCCGCGCGCAGCAACGGCGCCAATGGAAAGGTGTCACCGGCAGGTGCTAAATGAAGCAACTCCGGACTGAGCAGTGAAATACCAGCAAAGGTATAGCGCGAATCTTCTGCACCAACTGGTTCAACCATTCGACCACCGCGCAGAGCAAAATCGCCGTGGGGATTGTGTCGCGGGTTCTCCACCAACACCAGATGTGCGAGGTCGCCGGGGGGCAATTGCTGCAATGGGTAACTGTAGTAAGAGAGTACATCGGCATTTACCAACCAGAACGGTTTGGCGCCCAAAAGCGGCAGCGCTTTTTTGATTCCGCCCCCGGTCTCCAGCGCGCTCGCACCTTCATCGCTATAAACCTGTCTCTTATACACATCTCCGAGC
>CAJXQV010000055.1 GCA_913058165.1 uncultured Chromatiales bacterium
ACGAGATTGCCTCTTGTCTCGTGGGCTCGGAGATGTGTATAAGAGACAGTTAAAATGCCGGCGGCTAACTTCTCTGCAGGCCCAGCCCAACCCACCAGACGATGACGCCAGCGCAGTGGCGAATAACCCTGGTGATCCTGAATAGCATGTCCGACCTCATGCGCAGCGACGGTCACCGCAGTCAATGAATGAGATTCGTAATTATCCTGACTCAGCCGGACCACCTTCGCTATCGGGTCATAGTGATCGCCCTGATCCGTTTGCTCTACGCCCACCTGTTGCATATCCAACTGGTCGAGCAGATGGCGTGCTAGCTCGGCGCCGCTACCCTGATAACGATCGGCGGGGGTGGAATGCTTTTTCATCACCCGCTTCACCCAGAGACTCGGACCAAGCACGATGAGTAAAACCAAGCCACCCAGAATCAATAAGTGCATAACTAGCCCGCGTCAGGCTCTCCGGTTGGAATATCCACACCTGCGGGCATTTGCACCTTGCACTCCAGTTCATAAACCAGATTGTAGCCAGCGGGGTTGTACTCGGCAAAACCAAACTCGCGGCGCTCTTTAATAACGTAACCGTCTTTGCACTTCTTGGATTGCTTTAACCAGCCCTCTAGCCATGACATTCGCAACGCCTCAGCCGCAGGATCGCTCTCCGGGTATTGTGAGCCAGCTTTCGCCTGAAACTGCAGCATGTCACTGCCGTCAAGCCCATCGAGTAATGCACTGTTCGTGTGACGCACATAATCAGGGCTGTCATATAGGCCAGCGCATGCAGTCAAAATTGTCACAGCAGTCGCCACCCAGATGTTTTTCAGCATTGCATTCATGTTCATTGTTTGCCTCGTGTAAAAAGCATTGCTACGATAAAAATGACGAACTCAAACCATCACACTGATAAGTGAACCTTGGATGCTCGCTCATAGCTTGTCAATCACCGGCACACAATGCCAGAGGTTTACCCCACGTTAGCAGCCGAGTAGACTGAAGCCCCAGTCATGGAATGCCCCTAATGAGTGACGCGAACGACCGCACATCATTGCAGAATTTTTTTACCACCGAAGCCATCGGCGGTATGTTGTTGCTGGCTGCGGCCATTATGGCAATGATTCTCAAAAACTCAGCTTATGGCGATAACTACTCAGCATTTCTCGAAACGCCCGTTGCGGTAACCATCGGCGTGATGGATGGCGCTCTGGACATCCAGAAACCGTTACTCCTATGGATTAATGATGGGCTTATGGCGATCTTCTTTTTCATGATCGGCATGGAAGTAAAACGCGAGATTCTGATTGGGCAGTTCTCAGATGTAAAACAAACCATCTTGCCGATCATCGCCGGAATCGGTGGAATTGCTGTGCCGGCCATTTGTTATTACCTTCTAACCGCAGATAATCCGGAAGCTATTCAGGGTTGGGCGATCCCTACCGCTACCGACATTGCATTTGCGCTCGGCATTCTCGCTTTAGTCGGGCCCGGTGTGCCCATAGCTCTTAAGCTTTTTTTAATGACCCTGGCTATCATTGATGATATCGGCGCCCTCGCAATCATTGCTTTTTTCTTCACCAGCAAACTTTCTATCACCGCAATTATAGTGGCTGGCATTTCAGTCGCAGCGCTCATCACTATGTCCATGCGCGGGGTCACCCGACTGGCACCGTACATATTCGTTGGTTTGATTTTGTGGGTATCGGTGCTCAAATCGGGGGTTCACGCAACGCTCGCTGGCGTAATTCTGGGTTTCTGCATCCCCATGGGTCCGCGCGAACCGGGCAGGGAAACCGAATCCCCCCTGCAAATGCTAATTCACGAAGTTCATCCTTGGGCTGCATTTTTTATTCTCCCGCTGTTTGCCTTCGCCAATGCCGGCATCTCACTGGAAGGCATGAAACTGGCGGACCTCTTTACCGGCGTGCCGCTCGCCATCATGGTGGGGTTATTTGTCGGCAAGCAGGTGGGCGTATTCGGTTTCAGTTGGTTGGCCATTAAAATGAAGCTTTGCGAATTGCCAGAGGGTGTCTCCTGGCAGCAACTCTATGGCGCAGCAATGTTGTGCGGAGTGGGCTTTACGATGAGCCTGTTTATCGGTTCGTTAGCTTTCGAGGAAGGCGGTGTGCTCGGCACAACACGACCGGATAGGCTTGGCATTATTGCGGGATCACTGCTGGCCGGTATTGCTGGGTTTGTGGTGCTTAAACTCGCAACGCCAAACCCCAAGACTTAACGGCTAACGCCGAAATACGACTACCGGGGTTTTTTTCGCGCGGTGGTTTTTCGTCGTCCCTTTTTCGGGGCCGAACCATCATCACGTGGGGGCAAGCCATTGTGTTGCGTGAGTATCCGGCCACCTTTGCGACGTCCATGTGCCGATGCCGAGTTTTTACGTCGTGGCGATTTGTAATCGTTGACGCTGTCCGGATCATGAGCAGGCACTAAGCTTTCTTTGCCCTCACCAATAAGGTCGGCGCGGCCCATGCGCAGCAAAGTTGTTCGCAATAACGGCCAGTTCTTGGGGTCGTGATAGCGTAAAAGGGCCTTATGCAGTTTTCGCTGCTCAGGGTCTTTTACCGATTCAACCTTATCGCTTTTATACGTCACCCTACGTAGCGGATTCTTGCCCGACCGATACATTGCCGTAGCAGTAGCCATCGGCGAAGGATAAAAAGCCTGCACCTGATCTGCCCGAAAGTCGTTGCTTTTTAACCAAAGGGCCAGGCTCAACATATCTTCATCGGTAGTGCCCGGATGAGCGGCAATGAAGTAGGGAATAAGGTACTGCTCTTTGCCGGCTTCTTTAGAGTATTGCTCAAACAAGCGTTTAAATTTGTCGTAAGTGCCAATACCGGGCTTCATCATTTTTGACAAAGGCCCTTGTTCGGTGTGTTCCGGAGCGATCTTCAGATAACCGCCGACATGATGGGTTACCAGCTCTTTGACATACTCCGGATCTTCCACCGCGAGGTCATAGCGTAAACCCGAAGCCACCAGTACCTTTTTAACACCCTTAATATTACGGGCATCACGATATAACTGCGTTAATGAAGAATGATCGGTATTGAGGTTGGGACAAATACCGGGATAAACACAACTGGGTCTACGACATGCTGATTCAATTTCACGACTCTTACACGCAATACGATACATGTTTGCCGTCGGACCGCCAAGGTCTGAAATAACACCGGTAAAACCCTTCACCTTGTCACGAATTGTTTCGATTTCTTTGAGTACCGACTCGGATGAACGACTCTGAATAATGCGGCCCTCATGCTCCGTAATCGAGCAGAAAGTACAGCCTCCAAAACAACCGCGCATTATATTCACCGAAAAGCGGATCATCTCCCAAGCAGGCAACTTAGCATCGCCATATGAGGGGTGCGGACTTCTCGCATAGGGAAGATCAAACACGTAATCCATTTCAGCGGTAGTCAGTGGTATAGGTGGCGGATTCAGCCACACATCGACATGCCCATGGCGCTGCACCAGTGCACGGGCATTGCCCGGATTGGTTTCTAAGTGCAGTACTCTGTTCGCATGGGCGTAAAGCACCGAATCGTTGCGGACCTTTTCAAACGCTGGCAGACGGATAACTGTTTGCCCGCGGTCCAGTTTAGGGTGTGCTCTCAGTTCAACGACCTTTGCCGCGATTTCCGAGTTTTCGCTCTCTATCTCAATGCCTGCCATCGCCGCATTGCGTCGATCTCGTTCGGAGTCATCCATCTCGCGAATATTGATATAGGGGTTAACAACTTTCTCGACCCGTCCCGGTCGGTCGATGCGGCTTGAGTCGATTTCAACCCAATCAGATGGCGTATTGGTTCTGACAAACGCAGTGCCACGAACATCATCAATTTCCGCCACACTATCGCCGCGGGCTATCCGATGAGCTATTTCTACAATGGCCCTGTCGGCGTTGCCATAAAGCAGAATATCGGCACCGGAATCGAGCAGCACCGAGCGACGCACTTCATCCTGCCAATAATCGTAGTGCGCAATGCGGCGCAAGGAGCCTTCAATACCGCCCAATACAATCGGGACATCCGCCCAGGCTTCTTTGCAGCGCTGTGTATACACAATTGATGACCGGTCGGGACGCTTACCGCCTTGGCCGCCCGGTGTATAAGCATCATCGGAGCGTGGTTTGCGGTCGGCCGTATAGCGATTGATCATTGAATCCATGTTGCCGGAGGTAACACCGAAAAACAGATTCGGCTTACCCAACTGCATGAACGCCTGTTTTGATTGCCAGTCGGGCTGCGCGATGATGCCAACCCTGAAACCCTGCGCCTCAAGCAGACGACCTATAACTGCCATACCAAATGATGGATGATCAACGTAGGCATCGCCGGTAACAATAATAACGTCACAGGAATCCCAACCTAAGGCATCCATCTCGGCACGGCTGGTTGGTAAAATTCCGGCAACGCCCATGCACTCAGCCCAGTATTTCGAATAATCGAATAAGGCTGTGCGGGCAGTTGTAGAGCTTGATGCGGACATGAATAAGGTAACCGAAAGTCAAAGAAGATTGAGTCTGAAGGACACTGTAAGGCGGAACAAAAATCACACCTATAAAATGCAGCATCTAATTTATGTTAAAGCCGCAACAGCAAGTTGCGACACAGCACCTGACAGTGCCAGATAACACTAAGGCTGCTACAAACGCTGATGCACAGAGTGCTTGCTAAACACACCGCTTGCACTAAACGCTCAAATTTTTCTGTTGATAGCTAGCCACCAACAAGTGACCGGTCAAGTCTAAACAGGCGCTGAGTATATACTACCTTCCCCCTATCACCCTGGCAGACACCACGGAGCCTTCCTGCCGGCACATCCCACCGCAACGGCAGTGCTCAAAACCCGCTGACTGCCGAAGGAGGCATCGAAAAGCTCACGCCTGCGGAATTAGCTCTGGTTGCAACCAACGGCAATGGTGATTTGCACCGGCCACTGTTTGCTGCCGACACCGGAGAACCGGATCCGGTTGATCCGTCCGGCGAGCAAATTCTCAATTGTTATCGACGTCATTAGGGGTTGATACAAAATAAACGGCCGTCATAATGACGGCCGTTTATTGATTAGGCTCTATAACCTGCTCTCGACTCAGCCTAAAACTGAATCTTTCCAGGAGCAGCCTGCTCTTGCCCAGGAACATAAATTGAAGATGCCTGTTCACGACGCATTTCTTCCAATCGTGCTGTAGTTTCTTCAACCGATTTCTGAGCCGCCTCACCAAAACCAGCACAAGCCTCAGTCAAAGTGTCCGCCTCGAGTTCAAACGACAATGGCAGTGCACCCGCAGGAGTCATTACCTGGGCCTGTCCCATATAAATAGGCTTGCGTGTGGGGTCGGGAGCGCCGTCAGCGGTCACCGGCGTCATCCGCCGAATCGTGCCGATTTTGCGGTCAGTAAAGCTTTCTTCAAGATACAGGTCACCTGTATCAAACTGCGGGGCTCCCGCTTCATTTTCTGTGGTCATTAAAATTCTCGCGCAAAGTAAAAATGTCGGCGCACTTTAGCAGATTCAACCGGCAGTTCCGATAGGACGCCTCGCGATGCAATCGGTTGGCTTAGCCCACGTGATCGGATAATGCTCTATTTGTGCGAACAGCTTATTTTGCAACGCGTCATGTTAAGGGCACTAGACACAACCGGGCAGCACGTAACGTTGCGCATCCGCAATGCGAAGGGCATCTGGCGACTGATATTCGCACGATTGAGTGCGCAGTGCCGAATTGGAACTTCGTGTGAGAAAAACCATCAGACGGTTTGCAGACATAAAGAAACAAGCTCATAATTTCATTATGTTAAATAAAATGAGCCGCCCTCGCAGCCAAATAGACTAGCGTAATCAGTCGACTAGAGCCGCGCAATAAGAGTACCCTGCTAACAATATGTTACCCGTATCTTCAGACAGCATTAAACGTGATGCAGGTCTCACTTCCCGCCCTCTAGCGTGGCGTATAATTTATGCCTTAAAGCTAGCGATTACGCAGGTTTATACGCCATGCGAACACCACAACAAGGCCTTAGCCTAGTAGAACTCATAGTGACACTCTTTGTGGTGTCTGTTCTCCTGCTTATCGGCGCTCCGCAGTTCTCGCAGTTTGTTGCCAATAACCGCATGGCTGCATCAATCAACGAAGCCAATATCGCCTTGCATCTCGCCAGAACTGAGGCAATAAAGCGCAACTCTTTTGTTTCGATATGCCCCAGCCCAGATTGGGATGCAATCGACCCCAGCTGCGATCCGAATGCCTCATTTACCGAAGGCTGGATAGTCTTCATTGATGCCGATGGCGATGGCACGCCAAACCTAAGCATTGATGGCGGTAATGGCGATTTGGTTTTACAGAGTCATCAGGCAATGAATGAAGGTATGGATCTGCGCGTCGGTGATGCCAATGGCATTATCGATGGGCCGCAATTTATCGTGTTTGCGCCTACCGGTTATCCAATGCAGGCGCTAAACGGCAACAACGCCATATTCAACCTTCAGTTATGTGATGACCGGGGTATTAGAGACACCGGCGCCGGCATTTCAGCCGGTCGCTGGATCAATATTGGTCCGACAGGTCGCCCACAAATGCACCGCACGCAAGATGCTGTTGAACACCCAAACAACCCTTTGGGTGGCTGCGCCCACATGGGGGGCTGATATATGTATGGCCTGCAAAAAAATCTGATACGACAACGCGGATTTACATTGCTCGAAGCTGTGGTGTCACTGCTCGTCTTATCTATAGGCATGCTCGGCATTGGCGCGCTCTTCTTCGACGGTCTTAAATCAGGGCGCACCGCGGTTTACCGAACCACGGCCGTATACCTCGCTGCAGATATGGCAGACAGAATACGCTCGAACCCTTCCGGCGGTCCAGCTTATGCCGATGCGGGTTCAGACAACAGCTGCCTAAACGGCAATAAGCAATGTTCAGCTAACGAGATTGCCCAAGAAGACAAGCTCAACTGGGAGACCGATATTACAGACCATCTGCCAGCGGATGCCGATGGCACCGTCACGGTTGGGCTTGGGGCTGGGGGAGCGACAACAATCTACACCATTGACCTGAGCTGGCCGGAAGTCGGCTTTCCGGAACCGCTAACTTATACTCTGCTGGTAGAGCAATGATGCGCCATACTCAAAAGCAGCTGGGCTTCACGCTGATTGAAGCGATGGTCAGCATGGCAATCGGGATGTTTCTCATTCTGGGCGCGTTCACTGTCTACACGCAAGGCGCGTACTCGTTTAAAACAATAGAAGGCACATCGCGCATTCAGGAAAACCTGAGATTCGCATTCGATACGCTCGAGCCTGATGTGCGCCTGGCAGGTTACTGGGGGATGCACAACGATGCTGGGATTATTAAGAGCGATGAGATAGTAGTGACCTGTGATGGTGCCAACGTCAGCGACTGGGTGCTGGACACCTATATCGGTATCACAGCCAGAAATGATATTCAGGCGGGCAACACTGCCAATATCGCCGCCTGTCTCTTATACACATCTCCGAGCCC
>CAJXQV010000056.1 GCA_913058165.1 uncultured Chromatiales bacterium
TAGATCGTCGGCAGCGTCAGATGTGTATAAGAGACAGGCTCCCACACAATACAGATGGCAACACTTTGCAAATTAGACTCTCAGGCAAAATATCAACCACCGGGCGACAGATTCTCTTAACGACTCTGCTTCTCTCCGGCCTGCCGTTAACAGCAGCCGTAAACGCAGCAGAACCGCAGGAAATTGTTGTTACTGAGAGCCGCACACCTATCGACTATCTCGATTTAACGGGCAACACCGCGGTGATTGATAGCGAGGAAATCTTTGTTACCAGCCCGGTACACCCATATGAAATGGGCGTAAGAGTACCCGGCGTCTGGGTAAGTCGCGGCAACGGTCAGGAGCACCTCACTGCCATTCGCTCAGCAGTGCTCACCGGCGCCGGTTCATGTGGTGCATTTCTGATCATGGAAAATAGCGTACCCATCAGACCTAGCGGCTTCTGCAACGCCAATCAACTTATGGAAGTGCCGGTAGACCAACTGGCAGAAATAGAAGTTATTCGTGGCCCGGCCAGCGCGCTATACGGGTCAAACGGTTTGCTCGGAACCATGAACGCGCTGCTTCCGGAACCCGGCAGCAGGCCCGGCATCACCACTAGCCTGGAAGGCGGCTCTAACGATTTTCTGCGCGCCAAAGCACTCTGGGGTAGCGATACCTCGAGCACAACGAGCTGGAACGCTGGACTCAGCGCGGACAGAGACAATGGCTATCGCGTCGACTCGGGTTATAAACAAGCCCGCGGATTCTGGAATACGCAAAGCGACACTAACTCGGGCGTGCTAAAAACGCTGGTAAGCGGCTCCTGGCTGGATCAGGAAACCGCGGGCTATATTATCGGCGAAAAAGATATTTTTAAAGATCCCACCATAAATCGCAGCAACCCCTTCCCTGAAGCCTATCGAAAAGCATCCAGTCTGCGCGCCCAGATGAGTTGGCTACCCAATGCGAACGGTCCTTGGGCTTGGAGTAATACCGGCTACCTGCGCTGGTCCGACATGGATTTTCTGATGCATTTTCTGCCCGGCCAGCCTCAGGAACAGAATGGCCAGATGAGTGCCGGCTATATGCTGCTGGGGCAACGTGACAGTCTCTGGAACTCGGTGCTTACAACCGGCATAGATCTCGAATTCGCCTCCGGCTATCTCGACCAGTACCAGGAGGGTCCCGCCACCGGCTTTGGCGCCGCACGAAGACCTCAGGGTCAGCAATACGACTACGATGTCTGGAGTATAGTCGCCGCGCCCTACGCCCGACTGCAGGTGCCTTTGAGCGATCGACTTACCGGCACGGTGGGTCTTCGATTCGAATACATGCGCTATGACTACAACAACAATATGCTTAGCGGCAATACCCGCGCCGATGGCACACCCTGCAATGACCCCAAAGGTTGTATCTACTTCCGCCCTGAAAGCCAGAGCAACGATTTCTTGAACACCGCTCCTGAGCTGGGTCTCGTCTTCCGGGCAACCGAGCAATTGTCTGTATTCAGTAACCTCCGTCGCGGCTTTCGCGCACCGCAAGCCACCGAGTTATACCGACTGCAAACCGAGCAGAACATCGACCAGATCAAACCCGAGACTGTAGACTCCTTCGAACTCGGCCTGCATGGACAATACCCAAGCATTTCTTATGAACTGCTTGGCTACGCCATGCGCAAGGATAATTATATTTTTCAGGACAGCAACCGCAGCAACGTCAACGATGGCAAGAGCAAGCATCTGGGGATTGAAGCCGGCTTTACCTGGCAGATAATTACACCGGTGTACCTCTCGTTTGCCGGCACCTGGGCAAAACACACTTACGACTTCACCAACAATGTCGTCAGCAAAGGCGACCGTATAGATACAGCTCCAGATATTATCGGCAGCGTACAACTGGGTTATCAAGCAACCCTGGGTCGCACCGAGCTTGAATGGGTTTACAACGACGGATACTTCCTTGAAACCACCAACAGCCGATCCTATGGGGGCCATAACCTGCTGAACTGGCGACTTATTATTGAACCCAGCCAACACTGGTGGGCAGCGCTTCGGGTCAATAATATTACGGACGAGGTGTATGCCGACCGCGCGGATTTTGCCTTCGGTAATTATCGATATTTTCCGGGAAGAAGTCGCGAGTACTACCTTGAAATTGGCTACCGCACTGCTGGAAACCCTCGGTAAGCGCAAAAAAAATGGTTTTTTAGGCAAATATGCAGGCATTTTGGGATGACGGCATTGTTACCGGCGGGCAACTTGAAGATAATAGCCGCCCTCTATCACACTCAGTCAGTTCTGCATTAGTGTCCGCCTTGCAGAGGTTAGCCGGTTTACGCCGGTCTGGACCCGGAATCTGGCTGCTCTACAATCAGGGACGCAATAGTCCCGCATACAGGCAATACAATGACAACCGAAAAAATTATCTACACCTATACCGATGAAGCTCCCGCACTGGCGACACATTCTTTGCTGCCTATCGTAGAGGCTTTCACCGGTGCCACTGGCATTATCGTCGAGACCAAAGACATTTCGCTGGCTGCGCGCATTATCGCTTCGTTCCCAGAGAACCTGACTGCAGAACAACAGCAAAGCGATGCACTTGCAGCACTTGGCGAACTGGCCAAAACCCCTGAAGCCAACATAATAAAGCTACCAAACATCAGCGCATCCATTCCGCAGTTGATTGAAGCCGTTAAGGAACTTCAGTCTCAGGGCTACAAGATTCCCGATTACCCTGCGGAAGCCAACACAGAAGCAGAACATGAAATCAAAGCCCGCTATGGCAAGGTTCTTGGTAGTGCTGTAAACCCGGTACTCCGCGAAGGCAACTCAGACCGTCGCGTTGCGGATGCGGTGAAGGCTTACGCCAAGAAACACCCTCATTCAATGGGTGCCTGGAGCAACGACTCCAAATCACACGTTGCACACATGAGTTCCGGCGACTTCTTCGGCAGTGAACAATCTGCTGTCATCGATGCCGATGGCAGTGTAAAAATTGAATTTATCAGCACGGATGGGAATAGCACCGTACTAAAAGAATCCACCCCTGTGCTTGCCGGCGAAGTGATAGACAGCTCAGTTATGAGCATCGCAGCGCTGCGTAATTTTTATGCCGAACAAATTGCAGAGGCTAAAAAATCCGGAGTACTCCTCTCGCTTCATCTGAAAGCCACCATGATGAAAGTTTCTGACCCCATCATGTTCGGACATTGTGTCGAAGTACTTTTCAGCGAAGTGTTTGAGAAGCACGCAGCAACCTTTGCACAACTGGGCGTAAGCACCCGCAATGGTTTCGGTGACGTACTTGAAAAAATAGCCAACCTGCCTGCTGCAGAACGCTCAGCCATTGAAGCCGACATTGCCACTGCATACGCAAACGGCCCTGAACTGGCAATGGTTGATTCGGACAAAGGCATTACTAACTTCAACGTACCGAACGACGTGATTATCGATGCCTCGATGCCTGCTGCAATTCGAGGCTCAGGCAAGATGTGGGGCCCTGATGGCCACCAACATGACACCAAGTACATGATTCCAGACCGTTGCTATGCCGGCATCTATCGTGAAACTGTAGATTTCTGCATTGCTAATGGTGCGTTTGATGTCACCACCATGGGCAACGTATCAAACGTGGGTCTAATGGCGCAGAAAGCCGAAGAATATGGTTCTCATGACAAAACCTTCGAAGTTGAAGCCGCAGGTACCATTCGTGTCATCAGCAGAAAAGGCACCCTGCTGATGGAACACGAGGTTGCACAGGGTGATATCTGGCGAATGTGTCAGACCAAAGACCTGCCAATACGTGACTGGGTCAAACTGGCAGTGAATCGTGCCCGCACCACAGGTCAACCTGCAATCTTCTGGCTCAACCCGCAACGTGCGCATGACGCCAATCTAATTAATAAAGTAAATAAGTACCTGCTGGATCATGACACCAGCGGGCTGGATATCCGGATCATGACCCCGGAAGAAGCTATTCGAGTCACGTTGCAACGTGTAAAGAAAGGTGAGAACACCATCTCCGTCACCGGCAACGTTTTGCGTGATTATCTGACAGACTTGTTTCCGATTCTGGAGCTCGGTACCAGCGCAAAAATGCTGTCTATCGTGCCACTGCTTAACGGCGGCGGCTTGTACGAAACAGGTGCCGGTGGCTCGGCTCCGAAGCATGTACAACAGTTTGTTCAGGAAGCCCACCTGCGTTGGGATTCTCTGGGCGAGTTTCTGGCCCTGGCAGTATCATTGGAAGAACTTGCCGACAAAACCGGCAGTTCAAAAACAGCTGCTCTGGCAGCGGCATTAAACGTCGCCAACGGGCAGTTTTTGGATAATGACAAGTCGCCGTCACGCAAAGTCGGCGAACTGGATAATCGCGGCAGTCATTTTTATCTGGCGCTTTACTGGGCACAGGCCCTGGCTGCGCAGACCGATAATTTAGAACTTCAGACTAAGTTTGCGCCCGTGGCTCTGCAACTGAGCGAGAAGGAGTCGGTAATTATTGCTGAATTGAATGGATCTCAGGGCAAGCCCGTTGATATCGGAGGCTACTATCACCCCGATGCTGCACTCATGTCGACAGCGATGCGGCCCAGCGCCACACTGAACAGCCTTATAGATTCAATCTAAAGCTAGCAACGTTGCCGATTGAGTTTGTTTCAGCAACCCTCGCAGTAACAACCGGCCGTCTCAGTGCGGCCGGTTTGCTGTCTAATGCCGCAACGCGCTAAGCTTCGTCCATGAGAATAGTGCTGATCAGTCTGCCGGGCTCCATCGAGCGCCGCGCTGCCGCCATAGAGCAATTCGCCACAGCGGGGCTGGAGTTTGAGTTCTTTGATGGTATCAATGGCAGCACAGCAAAAGATCCGCTGTTCGAAGAGGTCGATCATCATCAGTATCTGCTTAATGCCGGCCGGCCACCCAGCGCCGGAGAGATAGGCTGTCATGCAAGCCATCGCGCTGTCTGGCAGTACTGCGTAGAACTTAACGAACCGCTCATTGTTCTCGAAGACGATGCAAAAATCGGCGCAAACTTTACCGCCGCTGTAAGCGCTGTAAACGGGCTAATCGGTAAATTCAGTTTCATTCGACTGCAAGACCTGCGCAACTCGCCAAAAGTAAAAGTCTGTGACTCAGGTATCTTCACCCTGTATTACTGCAAGAAATACCCCCACGGTGCGGTCGGCTACGCCATCCACCCCATTGCTGCCAGAGCATTTGTCACGCACAGTCGTATACTCACGGCACCAACTGATAAATTCATTAAAAACTTCTGGCAGCATGGGCAAGCTATGTATTGCCTGCTTCCCGACAGCATTACACCGGGGCTACTCAACGAAAATTCAACTATAGACGGCAGGGAAAAACCAAAGGCCCGTCTCGGCCTCAGCCTGCAAAGATCGCTGTTCAAAATACACTGCGCCTTCCGCAGAACTCTCTTTAACTGGCGACATCAACCCTAAAGCCACCCTGCTACGACCTTCAAATGCGCATTACCCCATCGCTAATCAGGACGCAAAAAAAAGCCCGCTTGCGCGGGCTTTTTTATACTGGGATTACTCTGTTATACCGGGCGGGTCTGGCCGCTGCCAGTCACCTGATATTTATAACTGGTTAACTGCTCAGCGCCAACCGGTCCTCGCGCATGAATTCTTCCGGTGGCAATACCGATCTCAGCACCCATTCCAAACTCACCACCATCCGCAAACTGGGTCGATGCATTGTGCAACAATATTGCACTGTCAAGGTTATGAAAGAACCGCTCTGCAACAACAGCGTCTTCAGCAATCACGCATTCAGTATGGCCCGAGCCGTAATGCTGAATATGCTCAATAGCTGCGTCAATGCCGTCAACTGCCTTAACGGCGAGAATGGCCTCAAGATATTCAGTGGACCAATCCTCATCAGTGGCAACCACTGCACGCGAATCAGCCGCACAAATATCAGCATCACCCCGCACCTCACAGCCCGCTGCGTGCAATGCCTCTGCAATCACGGGGTAATGCGTCGCCAGAGCCTTGCGATCAATCAATAGAGTTTCTGCCGCGCCGCAAATGCCGGTGCGGCGCATTTTGGCGTTCAACACAATCTCGGTGGCCATGGTGATATCCGCCGAAGCATCAACGTAGACGTGGCAAAGGCCTTCAAGATGCCCGATAACAGGAACACGTGCATCCGCCTGAACGCGGGCAATGAGGCTTTTCCCACCACGAGGGACAATGACATCCACAAACTGCTGCATCGACGACAACATAAAGCCGACGGCATCGCGTGAAGTTGTTGCCACCATCTGAATGGCGGCTTCAGGCAGACCTGCAGCACAGAGGCCTTCCTGCAAGCAGGCATGGATCGCCGTGCTCGAATGAAAACTCTCGGAGCCACCGCGAAGAATTACGGCGTTGCCGGACTTAAGGCACAGGGCCCCGGCGTCTGCTGTTACGTTCGGACGGCTCTCGTAAATAATACCGATCACACCTAGCGGGATACGCACGCGCTGAATGCGCAAACCATTGGGCCGATCCCACTCAGCAATAACGTCATTGATAGGATCATCAAGCTCAGCAATTGCCCGCAGACCATCGGCCATTGCTTTAATACGATCTTCATTAAGCAGCAAACGATCGAGCATAGAGCCCGACAGGCCTTTCTTCACGGCCGCTTCCATATCTAATTTATTGGCGCTCAGAATGACCGCGCTGGATGACTCAATACTCTCTGCGGCAGTAAGTAACGCCATATTTTTTGCAGCAGTATCGGCACACGCTAAGGCAGCTGCTGCTGCACGTGCAGCCTTACCCATGGCTAACATTGTCCGAGCGATATCCTGCGCCATTTCTTTACTCATTATTCTTCTACCAATAGCACCAGGTTATCCCGATGCACTAATTCTTTGCGCCCGCGATAACCCAGAATATTTTCAAATTCATCGCTTTGACGACCAACCAAGGCTGCGGCTTCATCACTGTCGTAGGCCACCAGGCCATGTGCTAGGTTGCGACCCGAAGCACTGCGGATAGTCACCGCGTCGCCGCGTTCAAAATGTCCGGCTACGCCAACCACGCCGACAGAGAGAAGACTCTTGCCCAGTAACAAAGCCTTTTCCGCACCGGGATCAACACTCAGAGTACCCGCCGGAGTTAACGTTCCGGCAATCCATTGTTTGCGCGCAGCCAACGGCGTTGATGCCGGTAAAAACCAGGTGCAGATTTCGCCCTGCTCAATCCGTTGCAGCGGCTGGGGTTCTTGCCCTGTCGCAATAACCGTTGCACAACCGGCAGACATGCACATTCTTGCAGCGGCAACCTTGGTCGCCATACCACCGGAACCAAACTCGGTGCGCGCAGCGCCGGCCATCGCCTCTATTTCTGGTGTGATTACTGTTACCTCGGAAATAAAACCTGCCTCCGGCGACGCGCCAGGGTCCGCGCGGTAAAGGCCGTTTACGTCAGACAACAGCACCAAAACATCGGCACTTACCCTGTCTCTTATACACATCTGACGCTGCCGACGATCTACTCTGTGTAGA
>CAJXQV010000057.1 GCA_913058165.1 uncultured Chromatiales bacterium
CGAGATTGCCTCTTGTCTCGTGGGCTCGGAGATGTGTATAAGAGACAGGTGCTGCTGCTGTTATCTGGCATCACTATAAAGACGGCCCTCGCACAGTCGACAACAAAAATGACTTAATGAACGGTTCTTATCTTGGGCCTAAGTTTACTGACGAAGGCATCAAGAAAGATCTGGACGTATATGGCGCCGTTTATACACAGCTTGAAGACGCTGAGTTCTTCCCGCGCGTTGCCGAAATTCTGGCAACCGAAAATGTTATCGGTATGGCTCAGGGGCGTATGGAATTTGGTCCGCGTGCTTTAGGTAGCCGCTCTATTATCGGCGACCCGCGCAGCCCGAAGATGCAGTCGGTGATGAACCTTAAAATTAAATATCGTGAGTCATTCCGGCCATTTGCCCCTGCGGTTTTGGCTGAGCGTGTGTCCGATTATTTCATTCAAGACCGCCCCAGTCCTTATATGCTGATTGTTGCTCCGATTGTTGAAGAGCAGCGCATTGCGATGACGGAGGAGCAGGATAAGTTGTTCGGCATTGCAAAATTGAATGTGCCGCGCTCAAAGCTTCCCGCAATTACCCATGTTGACTACTCGGCACGAATTCAAACCGTGCATAAAGAGACTAATCCGTATTTCTATAACGTGCTTAGTCAGTTTAATAAAAAGACCGGCTGCGGCGTACTGGTGAATACCTCATTTAATGTCCGCGGCGAACCCATTGTGATGACTGCGGATGATGCTTATCGTTGCTTTATGCGCACTGAGATGGATTATTTGATTGTTGATAACTTCCTGCTGGCTAAAGAAGATCAGCCCAAGTGGGAAGGTACCGATGACTGGAAAGATGAGTTTGAGTTGGATTAATAGCTATGCATGAAATTCCTGTTTTAGACAAGAAGGGTTTGCGTGATTTTGGTGTTGTTACCGGTTTCATTCTTATCGGCCTGTTCGGCTTTCTGTTTCCATGGCTGTTTACAGAAATCAGATTCCTTGATAGCTATGATTTTTGGGGCGCATTAGAGCCGTCTCAAACCGCTTTGCGCTGGCCATTTATGCTGGGCGGCCTGCTGATTGTTTGGGGGCTGGTTGCCCCGATGAGCCTAAAAGGCATCCATCATGTTTGGATGAGCTTCGGCCTGATGATGAGCAAGGTAATGACCCCCTTAATTATGGGCATTGTGTTCTACCTAATGTTCGCTCCGATTGGTTTGGTTATGCGTGTTATGGGTAAAGACTCAATGGCACGGAAGTTGGATGACAGTGTTGACACCTATAGGGTAATTTCAAAAGACAATCCGATTAAAAACCTGGAGAGACCCTTCTGATGATCGATTTATGTAAGGATTTGTGGGGCTTCATGAGAGAGCGCAAGAAGTTCTGGTTGGCGCCCATTATTCTTGTGATGTTGTTGCTCGGTGTATTGATTGTTGTTGCTCAGGGTTCTGCAGCGGCACCGTTTATCTATACCTTGTTCTAAGCATGAACGCCTTCGGGCACTTCCGAAGCCATTCTGCGGATTTTTGCCGTAAAAGCATGCACCCCTGCCGCCTTAATGCGACAGGGGTGCTATTATTTGTGGCACACAACTTTGTGACTATTTCTGCGGGATCAGTGGTATGACTAAGTACGGTAAACTTAATCTATTAGGAATGGCTTCGGTCCCTTTGATGGCGGTTGTTTCCAGCCTGATCGTTTTTCCGGGGAATACGGATGCCGCAATGTCGCTATTTGGGCTTAATCTATTGCCGGTATTGATTGCGGGTTTGTTCAGCTGGTTAATGTTGCGCAAGGCTAATAATGACACCGCATCTGTCGTGGCGATTCTGCCGACTATTGTTCCTGCTGCATGGATTGTTGGTTGGTATGTGTGGCGACTTATCTCTCCCGCTATCGTAGCGCCGGGCGCAGAGTATATTGCCGCACCCCAGTATCATATTTTGGCTGTAATAGCCGTCGGTCTTTTTGCTTTTGTGCTGGGCTTTTTTGTCCGGTCGAAGTAGTCGCTAATTCGAACTCTCTGAGGTGGGCTGTGCCCCGTCTTCCTGCACCCGCACGTTATGTGCCTTATCACGAAATCGGCGACGATCCGCATATCGTAGTTGATGGCAAGGATCAGGCTTCAACTCTTCTGAGCTTGTCTCATTGGCCGTGGAACCGGACCCCGGACCACCTGCGAAAAGACACCTCTACACATATCGTTTATACCTATCTGGATAACCCTGCAGCGCATGTCGATGTGTCAGTTGTCTCTAACAGTCACTACGATGAGGATGGCTTACTGAGCATGTTTGCTTTGGTTGATCCGGAGCTCGCGTATCAGCATCGGGACCTGTGTATTGCGACTTCCTACGCGACCGACTTCTGGCGCTGCACTGACGAGACTGCGGCAAAATTAGCATTTGTTTTAGGTGCGTGGTCCGATAAGGAAAGTTCACCATTGGGTCCTAAGGTTTTTAGCCTGCCCTTGCGTCAGCGCATTATCGAGCAGTATCGGGGTATGTTGCGGGCGTTGCCGGGAATATTAGCCGATCCATTCAGTGATACTGCGCAGTGGCAGGCCGAATATGACTTTTGGCAGCAGAGTCGTGAATTGCTCGCCGCTGGTCATGTTCGAATTGAGCTTCATCCGGACGTTGATCTGGCAGTAATCCACGTGCCCGATACCTTGCCGTGTATTTCTATTCGGCGTTATCTGCTTCGTTGGGATCTGCCAGTGCACCCTTTCGCAATATTTGAGCATACAGATTGTTCTCGGATTCTTTGGGTTCAGGGTCAACATATGTCGTTTCAGTATCGTTATGAAAGTTGGGTGCAGGTAATCCGCTTTCGACCGTTGCCACGGGTTGATCTGACGCCTCTGGCAGAGCACCTTAATGCGCTTGAACCGGCAAATGCCCAATGGGCTTTTGAGGGCGTGAATGAGGTCGCCGCCCGTTTGCAAATCGTTGAAAACCAGCCGACGGGGCTCAGCGCGGCGGCGCTGATAAGTGAGTTGATCGGTTTTCTCGCGCAGGCACCATCCGCCTGGGACCCTCACGGGCCAGAGCCTGCGTATGAATCTTCGGTGGATTTATGAGAGCTAAGCTGCCGCCATTTCATCTTGCGATTGTTGTTCATGAGCTTGCGCAAGCTCGTGAGTTTTATGGTGAGGTGTTGGGCTGCCGTGAAGGGCGAAGCGCTGAGCGCTGGGTAGACTTCGATTTCTTTGGGCACCAGTTGGTTTGTCATTGCGCGGTTGCAGCGGCGGGCACAGCGCATAATCCAGTTGATGGTGACAGTGTCCCGGTACCGCACTTTGGTGTAGTGCTTAGCATGAGTGACTGGCAGAAATTAGCTGAACGTTTGCGCTCATCCAGTCAGGTTTTTATGCTTGAGCCGAAAATCCGCTTTGCGGGACAGCCGGGCGAGCAGGGAACATTCTTCCTCTGCGACCCCTTTGGTAATGCGCTCGAGTTTAAAGGCTTCGCAGATCCGGAAAGTTTGTTTGCCGGGTAAGCCGGTTCGCGCTTCCCCGGATGCAGCCTGCCCAACGAAGCTAGCAAACGTGTAAATGCAGGCCATGCCACAAAAAAAGTTCAGTACTTTGCCGGTTACCAAGCATACGGGTGCTATATATCATTGGCAGGAAGCCCTGCCGAATGTAGGCTACAACCGCTATAGCAGGCTTATAATAAGCATTTATGCGCGCTTGTCGTGTTGAACGCTAAAAGATGGAATGCAGAATGAAAACCATACATATTGAATATTTTGCGATACTGCGTGAGCAGGCAGACCGGGCTTCGGAGTCGCTGATCACCGATGCGGCAACCGCTGAGGCGTTATTTCAGGAACTGCAGGCGGCGCATGGTTTTGCCGCGCCCCGCAACTTTAAGGTTGCCATAAACGATGAGTTCAGCGTTTGGGCCGCGGAATTGCAGGATGGCGATCGCGTTGTATTTATTCCCCCAGTAGCGGGAGGCTGATGTGTTTGATTTGACCGAAGATCCCATCTCTATCGCCACACTTACTGAGCAGTTACGCGATGAAACCTGTGGTGCATTCGTGAGCTTTGATGGTTGGGTGCGTAATCATAACGAGGGGCAGCAGGTGCTGCGTCTGGAGTATGAATCTTATCAAGCGTTGGCGGTTAAAGAAGGCGACAAGATCCTTGCCGAAGCTCTCCAGAGATTCCCTGTCGCCCGCATTGCGTGCGTGCACCGCACAGGCAGCCTGGAAATAGGCGACGCAGCTGTATGGGTTGGCGTCAGTGCGGCTCATCGTGGAGAGGCCTTTGATGCTTGTCGGTACGTTATCGATGAGGTGAAGCTGCGTGTGCCAATCTGGAAGAAAGAGCACTACGTGGATGGCGACTCAGGTTGGGTAAACTGCGAGGCTTGTGCAGCAGCCAACCATAATCACGATCACTCTTAGCTAGCGTTGAGCAACCCCGCGCCTGATTAGGCTTGGCGCCGAAGTGCTGTTATCGGTCTTGACGTTCGCGCTCAATGAGTTCGTCAGCAACATCAAGAATCTGTTCGTAGTCACGCAGTTCGGTGCCCACTGTTGCGTATTTACCGTTGATGATGAGCACGGGCACTGAGCGAATCTGATAGCGCTGAGTCCAGTTTTTTGCCTGCTGCAATTTGCCATTTACAGAGAATGAGCGATAAGCCTTGTCAAAGTCTTCTTCACTAATACCATACCGGCTGGTGATGAAATCGCGTTGTGCAGATTCAGATGCCAGCATTTCACCATTCGTGTGAATGGCCTGGAAAATATCACCGTGCGCCTGCTCGAGAATTCCAAGTGCCTGCGCGGTATAGAACAGGCGCGCATGGATTTCATTGGTAGGGTTCCACATAACCGGCAGCTGGACCAAGTTGACGTCAGGCCCCAGAGTTTTTTTCCAGCTCTTCAGGTAAGGCTCAAAGCTGTAGCAGTGCGGGCAGCCATACCAGAATACTTCGGCAACCTCGATCTTATCTGGCGCGCTGCTGGTTCCCTGAGCATTGGTGAATCGCTCGTAGTGATCCCCCTGCTTATACTTGAACTCCACGGGGTCTGCCGTGCGGGCAGTTTGGAGTGGCGCATCGACAGAAGCATCGACAACGACAATATCGGCGATGGTCGGAGATGTTGCTGCGGCTTCAGCAGCAGGAGCCTCCTGAGTCGTTGTGTTTTCGGGAGCCGGGCTGCATGCAGCCAGAATAGAGAGAGCAGTAATTGCCAGCAGTTTTCTAAACATGAGTACGTACCCGTTGCTAATAAACCAATAGTAGTCGATCTGTACTAACGCAGACCCTGAATGTATGAAGCGACCGCCGCTATCTCATTGTCTGTCATGCGCTCGGTAATGCTGCGCATGACCGCGGATTTGTCGGATTTACGTGCACCTGAGCGATAGTCTTGCAGCTGCTTGATTGTGTATACGGCATGCTGTCCGGCAATTGATGGGTATGCGGCAGGCGCATTGCCGCGGCCACTGGGTCCGTGACATGCGATACAGGCTGAAACATTGGCTTCAATATTACCACCGCGGTAGAGGTTTTCACCCTCACCAACTAACTCAGGATCAGCTACTTTTCCTGCCATTGTTTGAGCATTGAAATAGGCGCCTAAATCCGCCAAGTCTTCGGGAGTGAGGTTGATAGCCTGCCCGGTCATGACGGGGTCATAGCGACCACCTTCAATAACTTCACCGTTGTCTCCGAGCGGGACCTGAAATGCTGCCGTTGTGCTGATCATATAAGCCTCACCCTGACCTGCAAGGCTCGGCCATTGCGGGTTCGCGCTATTGCCATCAACGCCGTGGCAGGCGATGCAAGTTGCGGCTTTCTCTTTGCCCGCATCAATAGACCCTGCTGCTTGTGCGCCGCTCGCGAGAACAGCGGTTGAGAAGACGGCAAGCAGAGCTCGCAGAGATAGATTTAAATAAGCTGATTTTATAATCACGTTCGGAAGTCTGCCTGAACTGAAATAGGGGTTGTTTGAGTTTAACTACAAGACCCCATGCTACACTTGGGTCAGCGGCGGATTCTACACCAAATCGACTCCGAATCGGCTAAATCCTGCGATTTTCAGGCTCAAAATTCATGTCTCATTACCCAGCGGCCAGCTTCATCAAGAGCGCCAACCTGCCAAAACAGTTCGTGGCCGATTCCGGAGCGGAGGTTGCCTTCGCTGGACGGTCGAACGCAGGCAAGTCCAGCGCCATCAATACTATTGTTAATCGGCGCGGTTTTGCCAAGATCAGCAAGAGCCCTGGTCGGACTCAATTGATTAATTTCTTTACCTTGCGCGAAGACGGGCAAAGGCTGGTCGATTTGCCAGGCTATGGCTACGCCAAGGTCACTATGGCCATGAAAGATCACTGGCAAGAGCTAATGGGCAGTTATTTCAACGAGCGGCAGTCTTTGGCGGGTATGTTCCTGATCGTTGATATCAGACGTTTGCTGGGCGATTTTGATTGGCAGATGGTGAATTGGGGTCAGGAAGTGGGTTGCCCCGTGCATATTCTGCTCAGCAAATCCGACAAACTGAAGCGTGGTCCCGCAAAAGCAGCGTTGCTAAAGGTTACCAAGGAGCTCGAAGGGGCTGCATCCGTGCAGCTTTTTTCGTCATTGAAAAAAGACGGTACGTCGGAGGCAAGGGCGGTTCTGGATAATTTTCTGGTGCAGGCAAAGAGTTCGGTGGAGTCAAACCAGGCCGAAAAGCCCATATAAGTTTATTTACTGTGGTTTGCAGGCCTCTTTTTAGGAAGAAAAGGTGCCCCGGGTGCGAATTACAGGGGTTGCACCCGGGGCTACAGCAAGCGGCTTGGGGAAACCGGTCTTACTGCCCCGCTTAGGGAGGCAAGCGGGGGGCGCTAAGCGCCCAACTGATATGATACCAATTTGCGCCAAAAGTTCATGCTTTAGTGGCCCAAAATCAAATAATTAAGGCGGACCGAGGTGATAAGGCTGATTTAGTGAGCCTGATCCCAGTTATCACCAACGCCAACATCAACCCGCAACGGTACTTTTAGCGTTGCCGCCTGTGACATCAGCTTCTCCAGCTGTGATTTGACGTTATCAACGCAAGCTTCACGGGTCTCGAGCACGAGTTCATCGTGCACCTGCATAATGATGCGTGCATCCACGTGTTCCTGGTCCAGCCAGCCCTGAACTTTTAGCATGGCCTTCTTGATGATGTCAGCCGCTGTGCCCTGCATTGGTGCATTAATGGCGCTGCGTTCAGCGTACTGGCGCCGCTGACCGTTTCGATCATTGATCTCGGGAAGATAGAGCCGGCGCCCGAATACGGTTTCGACGTAGCCCAGTTGCTTGGCTTCATCGCGAATGCGCGCCATAAAGTTACTGACTCCAGGGTAGCGGGCAAAATACGTATCGATATAATCCTGCGCCTCATAACCTGTCTCTTATACACATCTGACGCTGCCGACGATCTACTCTGTGTAG
>CAJXQV010000058.1 GCA_913058165.1 uncultured Chromatiales bacterium
ACACAAGACCATTTTGATCAACAGCCGGCGCGTCGGTATAGAGGTAATCAGCACTAATAAGCTGCCATTCCTCACCCGGCAACAACACCGATTCTGCTAACGGATAAACAAGTTCTATCTGGTCATCGGGCTGACTGCACTGGGTAAGCGCCAAAGCTGACACAACAACACTAACGCGTAATCCAGCATGCAACCGCAACTTAGCAGTGGACAACATAGGGAAACCGGTCACAAACACCTCACGATTTAAAACTTGCTTTGTGGCCAAGGCCAGCTGCAATGCCTGAGCATTTGTGCCGGACTATGAGCAGATAAATATGCCAGAAATCTAGCACGATTCAGGGGTCGCCGTAAGTAACTGGGCTGTAAATCGGCAGGAAGAGCGGAGACAGCACCTTCAAAAAGCTCGTGTCGTCAGGGAAAAACGCCCAGCCCACCTTCCCAACAACAGTTGCGGCAAATACATTCCTCATAACTCGGCCTTTGCCCCATGCCAATAGCCGTTAGCCCACAGCAATTATGCAACGATAGTTAGCTTGCGTCTTATTGGCTTTGCTGCTTAGATTGCCACATACGCGCAATGCTTAGTATTCGATTATTGCTAAACTATAATAAAGAGCCGCACGCGAACATGATTGTACTCTATACAAAAATAACGCAACCCTGTTGCGCTGATCGAGGCATTGAATCTTTTGCCGTATTCGGTGGCGGATTTATCTCGGGCTCTGTGGTCAATCAATATGATCGATGCAAGGCGGCTTGCCTTAAAGGCCGACAATTCTTCGCGCGATTTGGCTTCATTAATTGTTATGGTCCGGTGCAGGAAGAACTGGCACAGAAACATTCTTGTGCCGTGGGTGTATGGGCGGAAGCCGACTGGCAAGGACCACTATGAAAACCAACACCAACATCACACCTAGCGGAGTCGTTCAGAACTACTGCTCTAAATGCGGTAGCAAACTTACTGTGTCGCAGCCTGACGGAGACAACAAGCTCCGATATATCTGCTCAGACTGCGATACCGTGCATTACGAAAACCCAAAAATGGTGGTCGGATGCGTCGTAAGTCATCAAGGCAAGATACTGCTCTGCAGACGGGCCATTGAGCCGCGGGCCAATTTCTGGACGGTTCCGGGAGGCTTCATGGAACTGAATGAGACAATCGTCGCCGCAGCCATGCGCGAAACCTACGAAGAAGCCCTAGCCGAGGTCGAAATCGATGGCATGTTGGCAGTTATCGACGTAGTTCATGCCAGGCAGGCGCATATTTTCTTTCATGGCAGCCTAAAGGGCGACAGCTATGGCGTAGGCGAAGAATCAACCGATACCAGACTTTTCGCCCCGGCCGATATCCCCTGGAATGAAATCGCCTTTCCCAGCGGAATTATGGCGCTGAAGCACTATCTGCACCTGCTTGAAACCAATGAGCAAGGCGTCTTATACGCGCAAGCCGGGCGCATAAACCTCACCTGAGCCGATGCTCTGCGGCAAACCGGCCGCGATAGACTCGTTCACTGCTTGCACCGGATGGACGAGTTACACATTTACAGTTGGCATCTGAGGCTTATCCGTCTAAAGTACGCCGCATCTAGGGTTCTGAACCCGATTTTTTAGCCAGGAGAGTTTCGTGACTTTTGTCGTTACCGAAAGCTGCATTCGTTGCAAATATCAAGATTGTATTGAAGTTTGTCCTGTGGATTGTTTCCACGTTGGGCCCAACATGCTGGTTATCAACCCGGATGAGTGCATTGACTGCACCCTGTGTGAACCAGAATGCCCGGTCGAAGCGATTTATGCTGAGGACGAACTGCCGGACGGTCAGGAGAAGTTCATTGAATTGAACGCCGAGCTGTCGCAGATCTGGCCGGTTATTACCGAGATCAGTGACGTACCGGAAGATGCCGACGACTGGAAAGATAAAAAAGACAAAATCCAGTACCTCGAGCGCTAACAAACTTGTCTCCACAGCAAAGGCTAAGCATAAAAAAGGGCGTGTCAGTGACACGCCCTTTTTTATTACTCTATATATTTATGCTTGGCATATTTCGCTGACAATAAAAACTTACGGCGCAGTCGCCGCTATTTCATCAAGTCGTTCTCTCAACTCCGGCGCCGGCACATAACCGGCAATCAATACGCCGGTTTCGGTCATGATGGCAGGGGTCCCGGTAACGCCTGCAGCGAGGCCCAATTTGTAATGCGTTTCAACCGGTGTAGGCCCGCAATCATTCGCTGGAGCATCAAGACCTGCTTTGGCGTTAGTCAATGCGGCAGCCCTGTCATCGGCACACCAGACATTATTCGCCTTCGTCCAACTCGGAGTATTGGGCCCGGATCGTGGAAAGAACATGTACTGCACACGTATACCCAAATCGGTATACGCTTGAATCTCACGATGCAGCTTACGACAATAGCCACAATCGATATCGGTAAATACGGTAACGGTGTAATCCGGCTTACCGTCAGCCACATCAAACACAACCATGGTGTCGGGATCGGCATTGGTCAGGGCTTCGGCGCGGGCAATAGCACGACCCTCTTCAGTGACATTTACCTTTTTCAATACATCGTAGGCATCACCCTGAATGAGGTAACGACCATCCTTTGTGGCATACAGCAAAGTGCCATCAAAGCTCACTTCGAGCAATCCGGTAACCTTTGATGCCTTAATGTCACCCGGCTTGATGTTATCGAACTGCTCCATCAGCAGTTTATGACCGGCAGGCACGTTATCCTGCGCCACCGCCACACCGAACAAGAGGAAGCTGGCCAGCGCCAAAAACATTAGGGAAACGTACTCATTTATTCTGGATGTAAACATCATAAATTCTCTAGCACTCAAAAAATAACCGGATTGAGTTGTGGGACATCAAAACCCACTCGATGTTCCCAGCTACCCGACAAAGAAAATAGCGAGCCACTCTGTCACCAGCGGCGACTCTAGCACAACTGCTTAATCCTTAAATAAAAATGGACGCCACTGGCGTCCATTTTTATTTAAGGATTAAAGTCTACTAGCCTATCCTCGCGGATGATGCTGACCGTGCAACTCTTTCATGCGGGCACGTGCCACATGGGTATATATCTGGGTCGTTGAAAGATCACTGTGACCCAGCAACATCTGCACCACGCGCAAATCTGCGCCGTTATTTAGCAGATGCGTCGCAAATGCGTGACGCAGAGTGTGCGGTGACATCTTGCTCTTAATCTCTGCCAGTTTCGAATAACGCTTAATAATGTGCCAAAATGCCTGGCGGGTCATCCGGTCTCCACGGCGAGTGGGAAAGAGATAATCAGTCTGCCTGTCCAGCAAAATTTCGAAGCGCGCACCGTTAATAAAATCGCGCAACCAGCGCTGAGATTCCTCACCCAACGGAATAAGTCGTTCGCGACCGCCCTTACCGACAATCCGAGCAACACCCTGATTAAGATTAACCTCCGACTGCTTCAGGTTAATGAGTTCAGAAACACGCAGACCGGTGGCGTACAAAACCTCAAGCATAGTCCGGTCACGATAACCGAGCGCGGATTTAACATTGGGCGCATTAAGTAACGCTTCAACTTCGGCCTCAGTCAGTGACTGCGGCAACGAACGGCCAATGCGTGGCATTTCAATTTTAGCGGTGGGGTCCTGCTGAATCTGAGCTTCACGCAGCAGGTACCGGTAAAAACGGCGGAAGCTCGACAGCTGTCTCGCGGTCGAGCGCGGCTTTGCGCCCTCTTCGGTGCGCCAAGCAATAAATGCCAGCAGGTCACTGCGGGTTGCATATATAAGGCTGGTATCGCGTTTGGCCAACCATTTGCGCAAAGACACGAGATCCGCACGGTATGCGCCCAGTGTATTTACAGAAAGCCCGCGTTCCATCCAAATTGCATCGAGAAACTGGTCGATAATAACCTCGGACGAATTCGTAACCGGTTGTTCAGTATTATGTGACATTAATTCACTTCTTTCTGGTCAGCAAACGTTTTAAATGGAACCTAATGCACTGAGCACGGCATAACATTTGCCTATACTCCACCAATAACCTGATAATCAAGCTAGCATTACCGATCATCTGTGTGTCCGGAGCCTTAGTTCTGTTGGGACTACGCCAACCTTCCAGGCCCGGTGGACATCAATACAAAATTGATTCCTCCTTATGGTTAAGGATTATGCTCAGTCATAATGTTAAGTGCCGTGACCGGGTTCACAAAAACCAATAATGCAACATAAGCGACTGATTTAATTCAATGTCTATAATGTATAACTGGCTAAAACGCGTTATTTTCGCGGTCTATGGACTGTGGGTATGGCTGGTTTTTATCGTTTTCGGCAGTGCCGTAACACTGCTGTTGGTGATCCTGCCGGGAATCGGCGCCCGTCGGGAACTCACACGCAGCGGAGCAATAATCGCGCTGGCACTTTCCGGACTGCGCCCGCGCATTACAGGCTTAGAGCTGCTTCCAGATGAACCCGGCGTAGTTGTAGCCAACCACGCCAGCTACCTCGACGGCATTGTGATGACTGCAATTTTACCGGCCCGCTTTCAGTATGTGGTGAAGCAGGAAATGAGCTCCGTACCCGGAGCCGGCTATATGCTTAAGCGTATCGGCACTCAATTTGTAAGTCGCGCACACGCACAAAGCAGCGCTGGTGGCGCACGCCGTATTATGAAGGCGGCGAAGAATCAGCAATCAATAGTTTTTTTTCCTGAAGGCACCTTTGTTGCGGAACCCGGGCTCAAGAAATTTCACAGCGGCGCATTCATCTCTGCCGCAAGCGGTGGGATGCCGGTCACACCTATTATTATCCATGGCACACGAAAAATCCTGCCTGCTCAGCAGTGGTTCGCCCGCCCCGGCCGCATAGACGTCATTCTAAAGCCTGCCCACCGCATTGGTGCCGATGCCGAAGACGCGAAACAGCTGAAGCTGCTGTGCCGCCAGAGCATACTGGCCGAACTAAACGAACCTGATACCGCGTAGTCTAAATTGTTACAATGATTTCTATAAAATAAGCACTCTTAAAACGAATACCTACACAGGACCGCACATCGTGAGCACTATTGTTATTGTCGCTGCCCGTCGAACACCTTTAGGTGGCTTTCAAGGTGTATTGTCATCGGTGAGCGCACCCGATCTGTCTGCCACCGCTACTCAAGCGTGCATTGCAGACTCCAAACTCAGCGCGGCAGATATCGATGAAGCCATCATCGGCTGTGTATTGCCCGCCGGTATCGGTCAGGCTCCGGCACGACAGGCGGTACTAAAAGCCGGCCTGCCACTCTCTACCGGTGCAACCACTATTAATAAGGTCTGCGGCTCAGGCATGAAAAGCGTCATGCTGGCCAGCGATATGATCAAAGCCGGCTCTGCTAAGGTGGTGCTCGCAGGCGGAATGGAATCAATGAGTGGCTCGCCCTACCTGTTACCAAAGGCTCGCGAGGGTTATCGCATGGGTCATCAGGAAGTTCTCGATCACATGTTCTTCGATGGTCTGCAGAATCCTTACGACGGAAACATGATGGGCCACTTTGCCGAAGAGACTTCAAAGAAGTACAACTTCACCCGCGAGGCGCAAGACAGTTTCGCTATTGAATCAGTGCAGCGCGCGCGTGCGGCCATTGAAAACGGTGCCTTTAATAGCGAAGTTGCTCCGGTACGCTTCACGCACCGTCGCAAAGAACATACCGTATCGGTCGACGAAGAGCCCGCGAAACATGACCTCGAGGGCATCTCAACTATGCGTCCGGCTTTTGCCAAAGATGGCACGGTAACTGCGGCAACCTCATCATCAATTTCAGATGGTGCGGCTTCACTCATTTTGATGAGCGAAGCAGAAGCCAAACAACGCGGCCTAACCCCACTGGCAAAAATTGTCGGTTACACCAGCCATTCACATGAGCCCGAGTGGTTCACCACGGCGCCGATTGGTGCTGTTAAAGCATTACTTGAACAGGTGCAGTGGTCAGTTGATGATGTTGATCTGTTTGAAATAAATGAAGCCTTCGCCTGCGTCACCATGTCGGCCATGCATGATATTGGTATTGATCACGCGAAAGTTAACGTCAATGGCGGCGCCTGTGCCCTGGGCCATCCGATTGGCGCCAGCGGTGCACGTATTTTAGTCACATTGATCCATGCATTAAAGAACCGAGGCTTGAGCAAAGGTATTGCATCACTGTGTATCGGCGGTGGTGAAGCTGTGGCTATGGCCATAGAGATCTAGAACAGACTTAAGCCCGGCGCACGCTTATGCGGGCGTTTTAATAAAAAACGTAACTAGCTTAAAGAATGGCTGACATTATGAAAAAATCTTCATTACCTTGTCTTCTGGCATTGGCTGGCCTTAACTTCGGGTTCGTCCAACCGGCTGTCGCAGAAGATAACCCGAATCGTATTAACGCTTCTCTCGGTGCTGCAACTCATAGCGGCGATGTTTCAGGCTTCCTGAGCGTTGATTACACCTACAAATTTAGCAACAATATTGCTGCTGCCATTTTTTTTGAGAGGGCCGGCGGCGATTTTGATATCGAAGCGGTTGGCATTACTGTCGGATATATCTTTGAGAACGGCTTTAAGTTTGGTGTCGGGCCCGGCCTAGAGCACAAACTCAGGGACGGCAAAACACTCGATTTATGGCATGTCACAGCAGGCTATGACTGGCCGCTCAATAACTGGACTGTAGGCCCCACTGCCAGCTACGATTTTATTGAAGACAACAACAACGTCTTATACGTCGGTTTAGCGGTCGGCTATGGGTTCTAGCATGATCAAAAAAGGCCCAACCCTAAAACATAAAAAACCGGCTTAAAGCCGGTTTTTTATGTTTTAGGCAATCGAGTCACATGCCGGAATAGTTCGGGCCACCGCCCCCTTCAGGGCAGGCCCAATTAATGTTCTGGGCCGGATCTTTAATATCGCAGGTTTTGCAGTGCACGCAGTTCTGCGCGTTGATTTTAAACTTTTGTTCACCCCCCTCTTCAACGATTTCGTAAACGCCGGCCGGACAATAACGCGTTGCCGGCTCGCCAAACTTAGGCAAATTCTGCTCCAGAGGAATTGAGGCATCAGCCAGCTGCAAATGCACAGGCTGATCTTCTTCGTGATTAGTGCTCGACAAATACACCGAAGACAGCAAATCAAAGCTCAGCTTGCCATCCGGCATCGGATAATCGATGGGTTTGGCTTTACTAATATCAGTGAGCGCTGCGTAATCCGGACTGGGATTGCCGAGCGTGAACGGCAGCTTACCGCGGAAAATTGTCTGATCGATCCAGATTAAAGGCGCGCCAATAATAGTGCCGAACTTATGCAGTAACGGGCCGTAGTTTCTGGCACGCCATAACTCGTCATACACCCACGATGTTTTAATTCTGTCTCTTATACACATCTCCGAGCCCACGAGACAAGAGGCAATCT
>CAJXQV010000059.1 GCA_913058165.1 uncultured Chromatiales bacterium
ATGATGCAGGGGTTTGGCTCGACTCATCAGCGTCATCAAACAACGCCACCAGAGCATCTGTCGACTGCTGAGCAGAAGCCGCCTTTAGCGGGTCAAAGGCGGTAGACGAAGGCTTAAAATAATCGCAAAAGTTGAGCTGTGATTTCTCTTTGACATCCTCTGCATCATCTTCACGGCAAGCTCGCGCGACGGCAGGATCGAAAAACGCACACATCCGACAAACGTGAAGATAGTTGGCACAAGCCGGGCATTCATCCTGACGACCCAACGGTAGAATAAGCGACTGCAACGATTCTCCACATGACCAGCAGCGCAAACTCATGACTGTTCCTGCAAAAGATACTTGGCCAGAGAATTCTGCCAGAGCAAAGTCCGCGCTCTACCCTGGTCGGCGGCCCGAACCTGAAGGTAATAGCCCTGATCGGCCCCCGCGATACTAATATGACCGCCAAATGCCAGATCAATCACTAACATTCCCTCGCTCTCGAGCAAGGATTTCATCACGGCGTAAGTCCCAAAATCATACGCATGAGCAACTCTGACTGCACTCATAGAAACCCGCGCCGGTGACTACCCACAAAGTCATAAGAGACGCTAGTGGCCAAAAGTAACGGCCTCATGCTTCATCAATGAGGTCATTAGTGCCACCAGACCGCAGTCCTGCAGGAGCTCATGCCCCACTTCTCGGACAACAGATTACAGAAACCCTGGTCCAGGTAACCGCAATAAACTTCCTGCACCATAACTCTGCTCCGTATCGTCTGCGGCTGTTATTTAACATGTTCAATGAACAGCTTAACATGCAGAGAATCAGCAGCATAAAGGGCTGCGACCCGAACGCATCTGCGATGGAGTTCTATGCGGACAGGGACAGGGCCTGCCATTCATTTGAGGAAAATGACCGGCAGACCCTGCACAATTGCCTCGCCAACGATTAATATTGCACAGACACTTGCGGCACTTCACGCAGCAAAACCTATAAATCAGGGGCCGATACAACCGATATGCGAATTTATGGCTTTATTGCACTCGCCGTGCTCATGATCAGCGCTTGCTCTAATAACGATGAAAAGGATTCCCTCGCCAACGATCAGGCTGAGGTCGATTACGATATTGCGCTCGCCATATCCGAACAACCCCTGTCTTTTATGGATGAAGTTCAACCTGTGCTGGATAAGCGCTGCGTTGTCTGCCATGGCTGTTATGACGCCCCTTGCCAGCTGAAGCTAAACTCGCATGCCGGCATCAGCCGGGGCTCTAATCCGCAAAAGATCTACGATGGCGAGCGTATCAAGGCGATCCCCAAAACTCGCCTGTTTGTCGATGCACAAACAACCGAACAATGGCGACAAAAAGGTTTCCATTCGGTGCTCAATGAAGATCCGAACGCTACGCCAAAAAACAATCTGGAAAACTCTTTGATGTACAAGATGCTTCGCCAAAAGCAACTCTACCCACAACCAAAGACAGGAATGCTCAGCGAAGATATCGACATCAGTCTCAACCGCAAGCAGCAATGCGTGCAGCCAGATAAATTCGAAAAATTTGCCCGCGAACACCCCGACTGGGGTATGCCATACGGACTGCCTAACTTACCGGAACAGGAATACACCACTCTGGTGCAATGGCTGGCCCAAGGTGCACCTGGCTCGCCCCCCCGGGAAATTGCCGCCGCAAGCATTCTGCAGATTGTTGAATGGGAGGCATTTCTGAATCAGTCTGGTCTCCGCCCCCAACTGGTCAGTCGTTATATCTACGAGCATCTTGTTCAGGGGCATATCTATTTTGCAGGAGCGCCCGAGCGGGAGTTCTTCCGACTGATCCGCTCCACAACTCCGCCGGGACAACCCGCAATCGAAATGGCCAGTGATCAACCCTACAGCGCCCCTGGTCAGGAGTTCTGGTACCGCGTCAAACTCTATGAACCGCATATCGTTATCAAAGATCATGTTCCTTATGAGTGGTCAGCAGCTAAAATGCAGCGCTATCAGGAATTGTTTTTTGACGTTGATTATGAGGTTGCCGGGCAGGCACCCTACGGACGCGAATTGGCCTCAAACCCGTTTCGGGTTTTTCAGGAAATCCCGGCGGATTCCCGATATCGGTTTATGCTCGACGATGCACGCTTCTATATTCAGGGCTTCATTAAAGGCCCGGTGTGCCGTGGGCAAATCGCGCTCGATGTGATCGCAGATCAGTTCTGGATTGTTTTTGCTGATCCGACCATGGCAGAACTCTCCACCAATCAGGCGTTCTTAAAGCAGGCCACCAACTACCTTGAACTGCCTGCAGATCGGGGCAATACGCTGGATATGCTGGCTATCTGGACCGATTACTGGAAACGCGAGAAGGCATACCTGAAACTGAGATGGACCGGTTTAGAGGATTCAAACTCTGACGAACCAGAGCGCCTGCTTGAGTACATATGGAACGGAGATCAAACCAACCCGAACGCAGCACTCACCGTATTTCGTCATACGGATAGTGCATCGGTGCGCTTTGGCCACCTTGGCGATTATCCGGACACCGCCTGGGTAATCGACTACCCGCTGCTTGAGCGAATCCACTACCTGCTGGTGGTCGGATACGATGTCTATGGCAACGTTGGACACCAGTTGAACACCCGTCTCTATATGGACTTCCTGCGAATGGAAGCTGAAGAATATTTTCTGGTACTACTGCCGCAGGACGTCCGCAAACAAGTTCATGATAGCTGGTATGTGGGTGTGCACGCGCAGGTTGAGAAGCATTTTAACGAGCCACAAGACTGGATGAATGTGAAATCCGGCATTCAGGTGAGTAGCAACCATCCGGTTGCCGAAGTCTTAGGTTTAATCAACCAACGATTGGGAGCGGTCGCTGGGCCCCCTGATCTTATCAATAGGTGCGATGGTATCTGCGCCAAAAATGACTCCACTTTGCCCTCAGTCGAGGCGGCCTTGCGTCGTGCAACGGCTATTAAAGGGGAGAAACTACTGACGTTTCCTGATATGAGTTTTTTAAGGGTACGAACCCCGGATGGACAACCTGACCTTGCCTATACCATTGTCGTGAACAAAGGTTATGCCAACCTCACTTCCATGTTCGAGAACGAAGACAAACGCGACCCCAGCCAAGATACACTTACTATTCTTCCGGGATTCGTCGGCTCTTACCCCAACTTCTTTTATGTGGTCGACCTCGAGGATATCGGGCAATTTTCGGACACGCTGGCGATATTGCAGAATTCGGATGACTATGAACGTTTCGATGCGCTATACGGCATTCGCCGGACCAACGAAGAGTTCTGGAAACATTCGGACTGGTTCCATAGCACAGCAGCTCAAGCCGATCCGATCGAATCCGGCATATTCGATCTGAACAGGTACCGGAATCGCTAAGCCGCAACGCCGCATAGGGCATCACATCCCCCTGCCCTGAATGGCCGCTAACCAGCTGAAAACGAGCTAATAAGCCCTCGGGCCTGAATCTGAGCGCCCCCGCACAACGAATAGTGTCTTGAACTCAATATTGATTTAAGGCAGCGGCAAACTCATGGTTTATGCAGAAACACTCAAATCTATCGGTGCTGCACTAAAACGAAGACTGCCCCTGCTTATTGTGCTAACTGCCCTGCTCACCTCCGGCGCACTTATTGCCAGCAGACCTGCAGAGGTTCAAACCGAGCCTCCTGAACGTGCCTGGGTTGTAGAAACAGCCGTCATCAATAATTCATCACGCCAACCCAATGTCGAATTATTCGGCAAAATACAGTCTCCTCAGGATACCCAGCTGCGCGGCGGAGTTGAGGCCGAAGTACTTAGCCTCTTAGTCAGTGAGGGCGACACAGTAACGAAAGGTCAGTTGCTGATACTTCTGGATAATAGGGATTCCATTTTGGAGCTTCGCGAGCGCGAAGCCGAGCTTGCAGAGATAAGGGCCCAAATACGCCTTTCATCCATGCGGCTAAAAAGCAACCAACTCGTTCTTGCAAAAGAACAGGAACTCCTTGAGATCAATGAAAGCCAAAGCAACCGGGCAAGCGAACTGCAGGCAGAGGGTTTGCTTTCAAAATCCGACCTGGACACCTCCATGGAGTCTCTCAAACGACAGCAACTGAATATAAATCAGTCAATCCTTGCGGTCGAAGAAAGCAAAATCAGCGCCATCCAAATCGAGGCGCAGTTGATGCGGGCATCCGCGCAGCGAGATCAGGCACAACTGGCATTTGAACGCACCAAGATCCGCGCACCTTTTGATGGAATGCTCTCCGATTTCAATGTGTCAGTGGGTGACCGTATCGGTCGAGGCGACGACCTAATGCGCCTACAAAACCCGGCGACCACCGAGGTCCGTACGCAAATACCCACCGTCTATGCCGCCGCCCTCCGTGATGGCTTGGCCCAGGGCATACCAATGACGGTAATGGTCAATTCTCAGGGTTCGATGGTCCCAGCGAAACTCCTCAGAGTTGCGGGTCAAACACGACAGAATAGCGGCGGTGTTGACGCATTTATCGGATTTGAAAATGGCTCTGCTGTTGCCAATGACCTTCGTCTCGGCAGCACTGTAAGAGTGCTGATTGAGCTGCCGCCTGTAGAGGATGTATTTATGGTTCCAGCTGAAGCCGTCTATGGTCAGAACCGTATTTACACTGCGCAGCAATCGAGGATGAAGTCGGTCATCGTTGAGCGAGCTGGCGAACGCGTTGATGCTAATGGTCGTAATCAGGTTCTGCTGAGAAGCCCGGACGTTACCGATGGTACAGCCGTAATTCTGACCAAGCTATCCAATGCAGCAGACGGTTTGCTCATAGAAAGCTCTAGCAATGTTCGGCCCGCTGACTATCAACCGATAGCAGCGGCTAATTCTGCAACTGCAGAAGATCCCGTTAAACAGCCCGATCAACGGGCTGGAAATCGCTAGGGACTAATGATGCGCCAAATCATACGCAGCTTTGTCAGACACCCTATCGCGCCTAATCTAGCAATGATGGTAATGATCATTGCCGGCGTTTGGGCATCAAGCCAGCTCACCCGCCAATTGCTCCCTGCCTTCCAGCTGAATCTCATCGAAGTCTCGGTGCAGTGGCCAGGTGCCGCTGCAGAAGATGTCGAACAATCCGTAACCAACCCTATCGAAGCAGCGCTGCAAGGCCTGAATGAGGTTAGCAGCATCTCATCCAACTCACGACCGGGTGAATCACGGGTGACGCTTGAGTATGCCGAAAGCGCTGACATGGGCAGCGCTCTCGATCAGGTGAAAGACGCGGTGTCGCTGGTGCGCAACCTGCCACAGAATGCGGACGATGCACAGGTTAGCCAGGTGAATCGCAGCGAACCCGTCACCAAGCTTACCGTGGCAGGACCAGTGCTCTCTGAACTGCGAACAATTGTGAAGCGCTTTGAGCGAGAGATGCGTGCCATTGGCTTGAGCAGAATCACGATTACAGGACTGCCCGAAGAAGAAATCTCTATAGAGGTATCGGCTGAGCAACTGGCAGAACTGAATCTTTCAGCTGCCGACATTGCCAATCTGGTTAGGAGCTTTAGCCAGGATGTTCCCGCCGGTACTTTGGGGCAGTCCGATGTAGCCCGACAACTTCGCAGTCTAGATAAAGCACGCTCGGTCGACGACTTTAACAGTCTGCCAATCGTGGCAGATCAGAACGGTCGGCTGCTTACTCTTGGCAATATTGCCACCATCAATCGACAATCCCGGCCAGAACAAACAGAAATATTCCTAAACGGTATGCCCGCCGTAGAAATCCAGATTCGTCGCTCCGAAGATCAAGATGCCATTGACGTCGCAACAACTATCTACAAATGGGCCGAAGGTGCGCGCGCTTCGGTGCCACCGAATGTTGACATTTTGTTTTATGACGAACCGTGGCGACTGGTCGATGAACGCATCGATCTGATGCTAAGCAACGCCTTATCTGGCTTGCTTTTGGTGGGACTGTCCCTGTATTTATTTCTGAACGTGCGAGTGGCCTTCTGGGTTGCTGTGGGCATTCCTGTGTCTGTGCTGGTGGCGCTTGCGGCACTGTATCTGCTCGGCGGCACCATTAACATGATCACCTTATTTGCAATGATTATGGCATTCGGCATCATCGTCGATGATGCCATCATCGTTGGTGAAGAAGCCGTCACCCAGTTCCAAAATGGAGCCAGCCCGACCAAAGCGGCAGAAAATGCGGCGTTCAAGATGTTAGCTCCGGTAGCTGCTGCATCATTAACAACGATATGTGCATTTTTACCACTACTCACTCTTGATGGGATCGCAGGAACCATTTTGCTGCCCATTCCACTCATTGTGATCTGCGTGGTAATCGCCTCATTCATTGAATGCTTTATTGTACTGCCAGGGCATCTTCGGCATTCACTGGAAGGCGTAGCAACTCACAAAGTAAGCAAGTTCCGCAGACGCTTCGATGCCGCATTCAACAACTTTCGCGATGTCAGGTTCCGCGGATGGCTCACCTGGTCAATTAATAACCGGCATACCACCATTAGCATCGCCATAGCCGCGCTAATATTAGGAATTAGTTTGCTAATCGGCGGCCGTATTGGTTTTAGTTTCTTTCCCCAACCAGATGGCACAACTATTACTGCCAATGCACGATTTGTCGCAGGATCACCGTCATATCGCATTGATGACTTCCTCATCGAAGCCAAGCGCACACTGCGCGAAGCGGAATCCGAAACGGGTGAAAACATTATTAATCTGGTGCTGACCAAAGTCGGCAAAGACAGCCGCGGCCCCAAAGGCAGTCATTTAGGCCACTTAATTGTAGAGGTTCTGCCTTCGGACGAGCGCGTCACCACCAACGCTGAATTCATTCGTATATGGCGCAGCAAGATCAATATGGCTGCGGGCATGGAGTCCTTTCTGATTACCAGCAGCACCGTAGGGCCTAACGGATCGGCTATCGAAGTCCAACTTATCGGCAACGACCCGCTAATACTCAAGAATGCCGCACTCGAATTCCAACAGGCATTACAGGAATACCCTGGGGTAGGTGGCATCCGCGACGACACGACCTTTGGCAAAGAACAGTTAATTTATCAACTAAGTCCTACCGGTAAAGCCATCGGCCTAACCGGACAATCTCTCGGCGCGCAGCTGCGGTCTTCCTTCCAGGGCGAACTGGTGCAGATATTCCAGGATGACGGTAACGAAATTGAAGTGCGTGTGCGGTTAAAACAATCTGAAAGCAACTCATTACGTGCTCTCGAATCACTTCCCATTGTTGTTAGTGAATCTGATTCAGCGACACTTTCTGACGTGGCTACACTTAGCTACCAAAGAGGCTTCGACAGCCTGCGACATAGCGATGGGTTACTGGGCTGTCTCTTATACACATCTGACGCTGCCGACGATCTACTCTGTGTAGATC